>NZ_JBXWSB010000006.1:0-84082 GCF_059613205.1 Ruegeria sp. BHSB064 | reverse complement strand
CCTCTGAGGCTGGCTGTTTGTCTTTCAGAAGCTGTGCGCGCAACTCGATATGGTTACGGTCTCCGGGCTGGAAAGAAAAGGCCAGGCGCAGCCCACCGGTGTCGGGATTGCGTTGCAGAACACCTTCCGAGGTTTCGGCATGAGGCGAGTCAACAAAGATCGAGATATCATCGATGTCCTCGAACAGTTCACTGTCTTCAAAATCAATGACAGCCAAACGGCCTTCGCCAAATGTGTTGTCGCCCATCGCGGTGTTGATGACGCGCGGCATCGGCGTACGCTGAGGCTCTTCCCCCCAGATCAGGCGATAGGACAGGTCGACCTGACTGCCTGCCGCATAGGGCTCAGCCGGGCGCCAATAGGCAACGATATTGTCATAGATTTCCTGATCTGCAGGGATTTCCACCAGCGTCACAGTGCCTTTGCCCCAATCCTGATTGGGTTCGACCCATAAACCGGGGCGTTTGTGATAATTCGCTTCCAGATCGGCATAGTCCGAGAATTCGCGCTTGCGCTGCATCAGGCCAAAACCGCGCGGGTTCGTATCAACAAAAGACGAGATCTGCAGACGGGTCGGGTTGGCCAGCGGCCGCCACAAAACCTCACCCGCGCCATTGCGGATCAGCAATCCGTCACTGTCATGTACGGCGGGGCGGAAATCATCGAACCGGCTGTGGTTGGTCTGGTCGAACAGGAACATCGACGTGCCCGGCGCAATTCCGACATGGGGCAGCTCTTCGCGTGGGAACAGCGTGGCCTCAACATCCATGACGCAGTCTGCACCTGCTGTGACGTTGAACCGATAGGCCCCGGTCACGCTGGGGCTGTCCATCAAGGCATGCACAACCATATTGCGCTGGCCGGGTTCGGGGCGCTCCAGCCAGAAGCGGATGAATTCGGGGAATTCCTCGCCATCGGGATCGCCGGTCTTCAGGGCCAGACCTCGGGCGGACAGGCCGTATACCTCGTGCAGACCAATGGCGCGGAAATAGCTTGCGCCTTGCCAGACGCAGAATTCATCTGTTTTGCCGGGGCGGTGCATTTCGGTCCGAAGGCGCAGACCTGAAAAGCCCAGCGTATCGTCGATGGGCAGTTGCGGTACGTCTTCGGATTTGTCGAACATCGCCAGATCGAAAGCGACTGGCGTGGTCATGCCGTTTTCAACCGTTTCGACCTTGACGGTGCGCGGGAAGTACAAGCCGGGAGTGAAGAAATCCACGTTGAACGGGGTCTCGGTCTCGTACCAAAGCGCGCGGTCCAGGCGGAACCGGATCGAGCGGTATTGCTGATAGGTCAGGTCCTGCCATTCCTGCGGAACCATATCGCGTTCCGCATAGGGACGGCTGGCCAGATCACGCGCCATCTCGATCACATAGTTACGATCAAAAGGTACTTCGCCGCCCGTCGCATAGGCTGACGGGGCAAAAGCCAGGGCGGTCGTCGAAACGAGGAATGCGCGACGGGTAAAGTTCATTTCTTGGTCTTCCAGGGTTGTGACTTGAACCACGCTGCCAAATAGGCAACGCCGATGATCATCGCAAAGCCAATCATGTTGGCGACAAAGACACTGGCAACATCCCGCCCAGATTGGTCCAGCGCAACGCCGATCAGGCGGGCTGCGGCCATGGAAAACACAAAGACCGCAAGGGATTGCTGGCCGACCTTTGTGATAACCGCCAGCAGGACTTGCCAGACCCGCGCGCCCACACTGTGCCCTGTTGCGATCAGGCGGTGGCCATGCTCGCCCGCCGCGACCCAACCCAGATAAGCCAGCGACAGGAAGTGGACATAGCGCAGCAGGCCAAATTCAGTTTTTCCACGCAGGTCTTCAGTCAGGGGCCAGCCCTTGCGGATCACAGCGCCCAGATCGGGCGTGGCGGTGTTGATCCAGGTAAAGACTTTCCACGACCCGAACGGAGCCGACAGGACGACAAAGGCAATGGCCACCCAAATCAGGGTTTTCGAAACGGGTGGGGCGGGAATCCAGCCGCGCATGAAGGCGAACCCTGTGAAGAACAGCAATTGCCAACCGAACGGGTTAAAGAACCATTGACGGTCCGACCATGGCTCGGCCGGTAATGCCAATGCGCCGGTCTGAGCAATAAACCAGATGCTGACCGATACTGCTGCCATCAGCCAGAAACTGACCCGATACAGCGCCATGTAAAGCGGCATCAGCGCCAGAACCACAAGATACATCGGCAGGATGTCAAAATAGTTCGGCACGTAGGTCAGTGTGAAAATCCCAACCATCTGCGAGGCCGGATCGTTGAAAAAATGCTGCAGGTTCAGGGACGAGATATAGGTTTTCTCGAACGCACCTGTCTGGTCCAGCGCAGCCATGGTCATGGCTACGAAGAAAAACAGACAGATATGCGCCCAGTAGACCTGCCAGATGCGGAACGCCACACGCGCTGTCCCCATCCACCAGCCCTTGCGCAAAAACGCACCGCCAAAGGCAATGGCCGAGGCCATGCCTGAACAGAACACAAAAATTTCTGTCGCGTCGGAATAGCCGAACCTGGCCGGAATCCATCTGGCCCAGGGATCGTTGGGAATATGGGCAATGAGGATGATGAACATCGCGATCCCGCGGTAAAAGTCCAACCGTGGATCGCGCGTGCGGGCAGGGGCCGCGGCAGGGGTCGCAGCTGGTGCAAAATCAGAAGCGGGCGATATGGTCGCCATGCGTTTTCTGTCCTTCTAGATCGTCTTGTTATTCGGCGGGGACGCTTTGCACGTCGCCGCTATCGCGGGCCGCATCGATCAGGGCGCGGCGTGCGATGGCATAATTGTCTTCGCCTCCGGCACGCTTGGCACGACGGTCGTCCAGAATACGCTCGACCGCGTCCAGACGTCCGGCGCGCAGACCGGAATCGATGGTAATGCGTTCAAATACATCACGTTGCGCGTGGCTGCCACCGGCTAATTGCATCGACCCACGCGCCGCCAGAAGGTGATCGAAGGCGGTGCCATAATGGCCGTCCCCGAAGGCTTCCAACCCCATGGCTGCTGCAACACCCGGATCAGCCATACGGCGGGTGGTGTCGTCTTTTGCCTGGGCTGCGTCACGGTTCATGCGGCTCAGCATTTTGGAAGTTGCATCGGCGCGATTGTCGCCCGTCAGAGCCAGCAGGTAATGCAGGTCCGCGAAGATCAGGCAGCCATCTTCGGTGCGCGCAGCACTCAGATCGGCCAGTTCTTCCCAACGGTTGCCAACATTTACGCCCTCAAGCTCAAGCCGCGACAGAAGCGAGGTGGCGTTCGAAATGTCGCGGTAATCGTCGGTTTTGTCCTTGCGGATATGGGCGTCATACAGCTCCATCACCTGATCGACCTGTCCCAGATCCAGATGCATCAGGGCTTTGTGCCACCAGACGTGATAGCGGAAATTGTTGCAGTGCGCCCAGGCATCCTCGCGCCCTGCAAGCCAATCCAGACCCAGCTGCGCGTTGCCGGTCATCTCATGCACATGCGCCACCGCGTGCAGACCCCAGGCGTCGTCCGACACCATCCACAGCGCCTGACGGCCTGCGATTTCGGCCTTTTCATAGGCGCCGGTTTCCTCCAGCGCGAAAGAGTGACAGCCCAGCAGATAACCACGGCCCGGATGGTCGGGTTCGTAGGCTGGCATCACACGCTCGATCGACCGGCGCATACCTTCGGCATCACCCAGCACGAACCGAGTCGCGTGGCTTAGCTTCATCGCCAGTGTGTCCTGCGGGTGATCGCGCAGGATCGCCTCGAATTTCAGTACTGCCTGTGTCTGTTGTCCCGCCAAAAACAGCGCCAAAGCGTCCACGTACAAGCGCTCACGGGCCGAGATCGGCTGACGCTCCATCGCTGCATTTGCCGCGGCCAGCGCTTCGACTGCGACGGCCATCATCTCGCGTCGGCCCAGCAGCGCCATGAACAGACCTTTGACTGCGTGACCCAGCGCAAAATCAGGTTCAAGCTCAAGCGCTTTGCCTAGATGTTGGGGCGTGACGGCAGCATGCGCCATGAACCCAAGCAGAACACCATTCCACGCGTCGACCGCAGCCGGCTGGGTCAGGGTGTTCATCTGTCCAAAAACATCTTGTTTCATACTTGGGTCCAATCTGATTGCGGTATTTCACACTGTTCGATGTAACAGAGTGTGAGAGAGGGACGTAACAGTATCGACCCTGCTCTCGAATTGGTGAAATGCCGTGTGCGAAAAAGATGAAAAAAACCGCCGATTCAAGAGCATGTTTCAGCGAGTTGCCGCCTAAATGTGCAAGTATTTCAATCCTCGAACGGGTTTTCGGCGTTCAGAACGGCTTCAGTATCCGCTCCGCAGACCGGCGGCGGACTGCGATATGTTACAGGTGTGCGAGACAGATTGAGCGGATTCCCGATCAGACTGACAGGGCCCGGCTGGGCTTGCATGTCGATCTGCATGTGCCGTGCGGCGACTTGTTCAGTGTTGAAAACCTGATCCAGTGTTTGCACGGGGCCAACCGGCACTTTCAGAGCTTCAAGACCGGAAATCACCTCTTGTGTGTTCAGTGACTGCATCGCAGGTCGCAGGATCGCGTTCAGCGCGTCCCTATGTTCGAGGCGCGATGGGTTGGTCGCAAAGCGGGAATCTTCGGCCAGTTCGGTTCTTCCCAAAAAGCTGCAGAACTTTTTGAATTGCCCGTCGTTTCCAACGGCCAGAATCACATGCCCGTCAGCGGTTTCATAAACCTCATATGGTACGATATTCGGATGTCCGTTTCCGCGCCGCTGCGGGACATTGCCCGAGGTCAGGTAGTTGACACCTTCGTTGATGAGCCACGCAATCTGGGCGTCGACGAGCGCCAGATCAATCTGTTGCCCTTCACCGGTCAGGTCTCGGTGGCGCAACGCAGCCAGAATCCCGACACTCGCGTACATGCCACACATCACATCTGCGATGCCGACGCCCACCTTCATCGGCGCGCCATCTGGATCGCCTGTCAGCGACATGATCCCGCCATAGCCCTGTGCCATCAGGTCATAACCGGGCTTGCTGGCGTTCGGTCCGGTTTGTCCATAGCCCGAGATCGAGCAGTAAACCAAACTGGGAAACTCTTTCGACAATGTGGCGTAGTCCAGCCCGTATTTGGCCAACCCGCCGGGCTTGAAGTTCTCGATCAGGATATCCGCGTGTGAGGCCAGGCGACGGATTTCGGCCTGACCTTCGGCTGTGGCGATATCCAGCGCGACGGATTTCTTGTTGCGGTTGGCGGACATGAAATAAGCGCTCAGGTCCGAGCGCTTGCCCTCGGCATCTGTCACATAGGGCGGACCCCATTGCCTTGTGTCGTCGCCACCCGTGGCCGGGTTTTCGATCTTGATGACGCTTGCACCCAGATCACCCAGCAATTGCGTGCATGTGGGGCCTGCCAGAATGCGGCTAAGATCCAGAATTTTGACGCCCTTCAGGGGTCCCTCAGATGCGGCCATCATAGCCTCCCCGCTCAATTTCAGCAGCAATGACCGTAAAAGTCTCGGCCTTTACAGCAGCTTCCAACGCTGCGCGCAACTCGGTTCGGTTGCGAACCGTGTGACCATTGCCACCAAAGGCCCTCCCCATGGCAGCGAAATCGTGGTGGCCAAAGTCGACGCCCTTGTTTCCCATTTGTCTTTGACGCTGTTTCAATTCGATCAGAGCAAGACTTGCGTCCACAAAGACCAAAAAAATCGGGTTGCCACCCATTTCGGCTGCGGTCGACAACTCTCCCGCCACCATCAGAAAACCGGCATCGCCTGAAAAGCTGATGACAGGGCGCTGGGGTTCCGCCAGTTTCAGGCCGATGGCCATAGGAACCGCACATCCCATGGTGCACAGCGCCGAAGACTGGATCAGTCCCCGCTCTTCACTGCACTCCCACATCTGACTCAGCAGAATGCGGTGTGCGCCGCTGTCTGCTGTCGCCAGAGTCTCAGATGGAAGGGTCGCACGCGTTTCTGCGATGACCGCTGCGGGGCCCCATGCGTCATCACTTGGGAAGGCGTCTGCCAGCGCAGCTTTGACTTGCCCGGGCTCGCCGTCCGGCCACGTCGCGCGCGCCGGGTTGCCCTTGGCGATGGCTTCCAATGTCTCGCCGGTGTTGGCCACCAGATTCAGCCCCGCCTGATGCATGTAGTGATCATTGACCACGGCCGAGATATCGATAACGCGTTTGTCCTCGGGGTCCCAAATCTCGCGCCAGCCGGGGCGCATTTCGATTGGGTCATAGCCCAAACACAGCACCAGATCCGACTGTTCGACCAATGGTACCAGATGCTTGTCCGCCAACGGCGATAGACCTGCACCACCCAGACACAAAGGGTGATCTTCGGGTACCACGCCTTTCGCTTTGTAAGTGGTTACGAACGGTATGCCGAAATGTTCCACAAACGCCTGCACCACGCTGCGCGAGTCGTCATAAAGAACGTCCAACCCGATAATAGCGATAGGGCGCTCGGCCTCGGCCACCCAGCGGCGGGCTTTTTCCAAACACTCGCCGCCCGGGCTGACGGGTGCGACCTTGGACAAGCGGCGGCGTTTCGCCCCGGTCACTGGCGTGTCGGCGACCGAAATCGGAACATCGATGTGCACCGGGCCGGGGCGCGGCTGCATCGCCAGCGACACCGCCTTGTCGGCGATGACATCTGCGCCTTTGGCTGTCAGCATAAAAGTGCCCTTGGTGATCGAGCGATAGACCTGCGCGTGATCCATCACCTGATGAGTATAGGTCAGCGCCTCATCCGCATCGACGCACCCTGTCAGCACGACCATCGGCACACGGTCCTGCAATGCGTTGGCCACCACGTTGATGCCATTCATCGCGCCGGGGCCAAGCGTGGCCACCAGGATCGCAGGCGCGCCGTCGCGGTGATGCACGGCCTCGGCCATGAAACCGGCAGAGTTTTCGTGTTTGGTCAGATGAAAGGTGATGCCAGCCTTTTCCAGCGCATCGACCAGTGTCAGAACTTCGCCCCCCGGCATTCCAAAGGCGTGGCGGCACCCTGCTTCGTACAGGCGTTGGGCCAGAAGATCCGCGGCGCGGGGCGAGGGGTCACGCATAAGTCATGCTCCGAAAAAACCGTTTCAAAGCAGATTGCGGAGGACGCCCCCGGACGCAAGGCGGTTCACGCCAGTGTGACTATTTGACTGCGTCTTCGGCAACAGATTGAAACTTTGTGTCCAGTTCCGCGGCGATATCCAGCAAGGCTTGACCCCCTTCCGATGTGTAGGGGCCAAAAACAAAGCTTGGGGTTTTGTAAGACAGGGTGGCGGTGCCATCCTCATTTTCGGTGACATAAAAGCGGATGGGCGCTTCGATCATCGCATGGGTTGAGGTTTCAAGCACCCGCACTGCGTAATCGTTGTTGAAAGCTCCGATCACCCGGTTGCCCGGAATTGTGATTCCGCGCGCGGCCGCTGCCTTGGTAGGGCCAGCCTGTGTCACGACGATCAACCCGTTTTCCTTGATGGCGGATTTGGTGGCGTCAACCAGCTCTGAATAGGATTTGCCTGTCGGGTAGACGGCCCAGCCTTCCGGCGCGTCCTGCGACCAGACGGGCGAAGCGATCAGGCAGAGCAGGGGAATAAAGGCTTTCATGATCACGTCTCCGATAGAATGCTGAGACTTTTGTGCCAGACTTAGACGCGCTGCGCGGTCACAAACGCGTGTTCAGCGCGTGCAACTAACCTCAGCGCTTCTTCAGCACATAGATGTCCATGATCCAGCCATGATCTGCTCGTGCTTTGGCACGCGTATCCAGGATCTGTTGGGCGACCTGATCCAGCGGACCGTTGATCAGCAGCTCTTCTTTCATACCCACATAAGCCCCCCACCAGATGTCGAACTCTGCCATCTCAAGCGATTGGAACGAGCATTCTCCATCTAACATAACCGCTACTTTTGAGCCTGTTGCGGGCCATCCTTCATCCCGAATGCGGCGCCCGGTTGTCACAACATAAGGCGCACCCAGTTCATTGATCGGGATCGCGTGGGCCGCGGTCAGCGCTTGCAAGGCGGTAATGCCGGGGATCACTCTCGTTTTGGGTTTGGGGTCCAGCCGTGCAGCGATGCGCAGCGAGCTGTCATAGAGCGAGGGATCCCCCCAAATTAGCAAGGCCACATGTTGTGCCGATGGGTGGGTGTCCATAGCTTCTTGCCAGCGCAGGGCAATGGCATCGTGCCATTCGTCAACTCCGCGCAAATAGCCATCGTCCGCGCGGCGTTTCGGGATATCGAAATATGCGATCTGGGGCGCGGTATCGGTGACTTCGGCAATGATTTCCTCGCGCAGCCCGGCCAGATCGGCTTTGTTCTCTCCCTTTCGCGGGATCAGAATCAGATCCGCCGCCCGGATCGCCTGCGCCCCTTGAAACGTCACATGATCGGGGTTGCCCGTGCCGATGCCGATCAGGCTTAGGTCAATCATCTTCGAACTCCGCCAGCGGGCCATACAGGATCAGCGCCGGGGCTTTGCCAATCTCGGATTTCAACTGTTCCGCCAACGCGCCGATGGTGGCGCGCTGCAGCTTTTGATCCGGGGTAGAAACGGATTCTGCCATCAGCGCCGGAGTGTCCAGTGGCAGGCCATGGGCGTTCAGTGCTTCGACCAGCAGCGGGAAGGTGCGCTTGCCCATGAACACAACGGTGGTCGCTTGAGAATCCGCCAAAGCAGGCAGGTTCAGATCGTCCGGCAGTTCACCGTTGACGTCGTGGCCGGTGACAAACTGTACGCGTCGTGCGGTCAGGCGACGGGTGAGCGGAATGCCTGCCGCAGCCGCTGCTGCAATGGCAGAGGGGATGCCCGGAATGATTTCATACTCAATTCCAGCTGCACGCAGGGCCACAAGCTCTTCTTCCAGACGTCCGAACATGCCACCATCGCCGGACTTCAGCCGCACAACGTGCTGGCCGGTCTGGGCATAATCCACCAACAACCGGCTGACATGGTCCTGTTTGGGCGAGGGGCGACCGGCTCGCTTACCGACCCCGACAAGATCCGCATCCTCGCGCGCGTGGCTCAGGATTGGCCCGCTGCTTAGATCGTCGAACAGAATGGCATCCGCCTTTTGCATCCGGTCCACGGCTTTCAGCGTCAGCAATTCCGGGTCTCCTGGGCCCGAGCCGATGAAAGAGACAAAGCCGCTCATGCCGAGGCCTCTGCGATCAGGTGAAAGAAGGTGCCAGTGACGTTTCCGCGCACCGAGCCCGTCTGCGGGCCTTCTGCGCCTTCGGCATCAAACACACGCGCAAGCGGGGCATCAGGTTGGTCTACGATCGAAGAATAGTGGAATTCGTGCCCGCGCAGTGCTGTGCCTTCGGCAAATCCGGGCATGGAGGCAAGAAGCTCAGCCTTGCGATAGCCAAGGTTGAACTTGCGCTTTTGATAAGACGTCACCAATCCCAGCAAACCCGCCATTTTATGCGGCACGCCATCCTTGTCGATCAGCGTCTTCCCAAGGGTCATGTACCCACCGCATTCCCCATGAACCGGCTTGGTCTCTGCATGCTTACGCAGACCCGTCAGGAACGTGTTCGCAGCGGCCAGGGTTCCGGCGTGCAACTCAGGGTAACCACCGGGTAGCCAGATCAGATCGGCATCCGTCGCCGGGGCTTCATCGGCGAGTGGCGAGAAAGGCAGGATCTCGGCACCGGCTGCACGCCAGCCTTCCAGCAAATGCGGATAGGTGAACGAAAAGGCCGCATCCCGGGCAAGCGCGATCCGCTGAGCCGGGGGCCGCGGCAGCGCGGCTGACGATGGCCCGCCGGGGCCTGAGGAAGCAGCCCGCTTGATCGCCTCAAGATCAACATGTTCGCGTAGAAACGCAGCATAGCCAACAATGGCACTTTCCAGATCGGGGTGCTCGACAGCCTGAATGAGACCCAAGTGCCGTTCGGGCAGGGTCAGATCTCCGCGACGGGGCAGTACACCCAGCACCGGCAGCCCGGCTCGTTCCATCCCCAGTCGGGTCAAACGTTCGTGCCGGGGGCTGGCGCAGCGATTCAGGATCACGCCGGCAAAGGGCAGATCGGGGTTGTACATCTTGAACCCCAGCGCCGTCGCTGCCGCCGATTGCGCCTGACCGCCGACGTCCAGAACCAGAACCACCGGCCACCCCATGCGCGCAGCGGTTTCAGCACTTGACCCGTGGCCCAGCTCTCCGGGTTTGGCGACACCGTCGAACAGCCCCATCGAGCCTTCGGCCACAACGATATCCGCGCCCTCGGCCTGTGTTGAAATCGCGCTCAGCAATGGTTCTCCCATTGCCCAGCTGTCCAGGTTGAACGAGGCCCGTCCTGCGGCCGCCCGGTGAAAGGCCGGGTCGATGTAATCGGGGCCGCTCTTGAACGGTTGCACGGTCAGCCCGTCTTCGGCAAGCGCCCGCAACAGACCCAGCATGACTGTTGTCTTGCCGGTGCCCGAAGACGGGGCCGAGATAAGAATGCCGGGGGGATTAGTCATCACCGTGGCTCCAGCTGGACCACGGGCTGTCCGCGCTTTGCGGGCGATAGCGTCGGTCGTAGGTCTTGGAATAGAGGCAGCTTTCGTCGAAACCTTCGCCCGCCAGCGCCTGGCCAACCATAATCAATGCAGTGCGCGAGATTTTCTCGTCCAGCACGTCTTTGAGTGTTTCAAGCGTGGCCCGAATGATCTGCTCGTCCGGCCAGCTGGCGCGATAGACCACGGCCACAGGGCAATCTGCACCATATGCAGGTGTCAGATCTGCAATCACCTTGTCCAAATTGCCAATCGACAGGTGAATGGCCAGCGTCGCCCCTGTGCGCGCAAAGTTCTCCAGCGTTTCGCCCTCGGGCATCGAGGACGCACGCCCCGGTGTCCGGGTCAGAACCACCGATTGCGCCAGACCCGGCAACGTCAGCTCCGTTCCCAGCGCAGCAGCGGCAGCGGCAAACGAAGGCACGCCCGGTGTGACGCTGACCGGGATGCCCATCTCTTTCAGGCGGCGGATTTGCTCTCCCATAGCCGACCAGACCGACAGATCTCCGGAATGCAGGCGGGCCACGTCCTTACCCGCTTTATGGGCCGCGTCGATTTCAGCCATGATCTGATCCAGATCCATGGGCGCGGTGTTGATGATCTTGGCGCCCTCGGGGCAGTGGCTCAGGATCTCTTCTGGAACCAGAGAACCTGCATAAAGGCAAACGGGGCAGGATGCGATGATATCGCGCCCGCGCAGTGTCAATAGGTCGGCAGCGCCCGGTCCGGCGCCGATGAAATGAACGGTCATGTCTGTCCTCCGATGGCTATGGCGCAGGTCGCCAGCCGGTCGTCTGAAATCTGTCTGGGTGAGAGCAGCCGCGCGCCCGAGCCAAAAAGCTCTCTGGCTGCGGCCAATGCGGATGCTTCGGCCACGCTTCCGGTGCCATAGGTGGCACGGCTGCGGGTCGAGCAGGTGAGTGTGCGTTGCCCAGCCAAATCGGCTGCGGCAACGAAATGCAGGGGCAGAGACACCTCATTTGCGAAGGATGTCAGTGCTGAATGGCCTTCCTTGTCGGCAACGGTCGCCAAAGCCGTCACGTCATGTTTCGCAGTTGCCGCATCGTACGCAGCACGCAAACTGCCAGCCGTTGCTGTAGATGAGAAACCAAGGCCAGCAACGATCATAGCGTCACGCTCCATTGCACAACCGGGTATGCGGATTTCCAACCTCGCCGCGGCCCCAGAGGAGCAGAGTGCGCAAGTTCTATCCGAAGCAGATCACCGCCCAGGTCTTCGTGCCAACGTGCCAGCAGGGCCTCGCTTTCCAATGTCACCGCATTAGCGACAAGTCGTGTACCTTTGGGAAGCGCATCGCGCAGCCAGGCCAGCAGGTTGGCGCTCAATCCTCCGCCGATGAAAACGACATCCGGCAGGCTGACACCGGACAGCGCTTCTGGTGCGGTTCCGTGTATGACAGTCAGGCGATCCTGACCCAATGCATCGGCATTGCGACGGATGCGCTCAGCCCGATCGGCGCGGGGCTCGATGCTGGTCGCGGTCAAGGTTGGATCACACATCAGCCATTCGATGCTGATTGAACCTGTTCCGCCGCCGATATCCCACAGATGCTCGCCTCGTTGCGGGGCTAACGCCGAAAGAGTCAGTGCACGGATAGGGCGTTTGGTGATCTGCCCGTCAGTCTCAAAAATGTCGTCGGGTTTGCCAGACGCTTTGGACAGGGCAGGGCCTGCACCGGTAACCTCCAGTCCAACACAGACGGGATGATCGAACGTGCGCAATAACGCTTCGGTCAGCGAAACGGGTTGAATGTTTTCGCGCGGCCCACCCAAGGCTTGCATAACGTGCAGGGATGAGTCGGCAAAGCCGGTCTCTGTCAGGTAGGTCGCAAGTTCTGCCACGGCCTTTCCGTCGCGCAGCAACAGGATCGCGTGCAAGCCCGGTGCCAGATGAGGCCGCAGTCGGGTGAGGGGTGCGGCGTGCAGACCGAAGGTTAGGGTGCTTTCCAAGGGCCAGCCCAGCCGGGCGGCAGCTAGCGAAAAGGTAGATTGGCCGGGCAGGGCGACCCACTCACCGGCATCGAAATTGCGCGCAATGACAGAGCCTGCACCAAACCAGAACGGATCGCCCGAAGCCAGAACGACAGTCTGTCTTCCACGCAAGCCTTGCAGGATCGGTAGCCCATCCGAGAACGGCACCGGCCATTCGATGCGTTCTGCCTTGGTTTCTGGCAGAAGCGACAGGTGGCGCGGTGGCCCCATGATCACTTCGGCCCGGTCCAGCACTTGACGGCTTGTTGGCGACAGGCCATCAAGCCCATCTTCGCCCAATCCCAAAACGGTCAGCCACGGAGCTTTAGACATGACCAACCTCCTGATCCTTGGCGGCACAACCGAGGCCAACGCTTTGGCCAAAGCCATTGCGGAACAAGGGATTGCGGCAGTTTATTCCTACGCAGGTCGTGTGGAAGCCCCACGCCCGCAACCTTTGACCGTGCGGGTTGGCGGCTTCGGCGGTCCTGACGGTCTGGCCGGCTACATCCGTAAAAACGCGGTCACACACGTTGTGGATGCGACCCATCCATTTGCGGCCCAGATGAGCGGGAACGCGATTGAGGCGTGTCGCGCAACGCAGACGCCCTTGGCCGCGCTGACACGCGCGGCTTGGACGCCACAGCCTGGCGACAATTGGCACCACGTCCCTGACATTGCGGCAGCCGTCGCCGCACTGTCCGGCGACGCTCGACGCGTGTTCCTTGCCGTCGGCCGTATGCATCTTGAAGAGTTTGCCGCCCAGCCCCAGCACCACTACTTGCTGCGTCTCGTGGATGAACCCGACAGCTTGCCCCTGCCGAACGCGGAAGTCGTCGTTGCCAGAGGGCCTTTTACCCAAACCGAGGATCGCGCGTTGATGCAGCGCCACGGAACGCAATTGGTTGTGTCCAAAAACGCAGGAGGCATCGGCGCGCGGGCCAAGCTGGATGCAGCGCGCGCGCTGGGCCTGCCGGTGCTGATGATCGACCGCCCGGTTCTGCCAAAGCGGACCGAGCTTGCGACTGTCGCTCAGGTTCTGGACTGGCTGTCTCATCCCTGATCCTTATCAGGGGTGAAGCGTGGCGTGTAGACGATCGGTGCGCCGTTGCGTTCGATCACCCGAGTGCGGGATGACCCGACAATGACCACCGTTTGCATATCCGCCATCTCGGGCGTGGCTTCCGCCAAAGTCGAAATACGGATCGCCTCATCCGCTCGCGAGACCGCGCGAGCGAATAAGATCAGGCGTTCTGGCTCACATTCGTCACGCAGAATTTCCAGCGTTTTTACAAAACCTTCTGGGCGAGACTTCGAGCGCGGATTGTAAAAGGCCATCGAGAAATCGGCTTGTGCTGCCAGACGCAACCGCTTTTCGATTAATGACCACGGTTTCAAGTTGTCGCTGAGGTTGATGGCGCAGAAATCATGCCCCATCGGCGCGCCCGCCCGCGCAGAAGCGGCCAACATCGCGGTGATACCGGGCAGTACATCGATCTGAAGATCGAGCCATTCTGCCGGTCCGCTCTCCAGCGCCTCAAAAACGGCTGCGGCCATGGCAAACACACCAGGATCGCCCGAGGATACGACGACAACTTTCTTGCCCTCGGCTGCCATTTTCAAAGCATGTTGCGAGCGGTCAATTTCGACCCGGTTATCACTTGCGTGCAGGGTCAGGCCGGGGCGTTCGGCCACGCGCGCCACATAAGGGATGTAACCTACCACATCGGTGGCCTCAGCCAGCGCTGCGGTGACTTCGGGCGTCACCAGTGCCTCGTCGCCCGGCCCCAGCCCTGCAATCTTGACCCAGCCGCTCATGGCCGCCGTCCCTGGCCATGCACCACGATGATCGAGAAATATGGGGTGATCTTTTCACAGGCCTCCGACAGTTTTGTCACTGTCTGGTTCGGCATCTGCGCGTATTCCACGATCCACGCCCGGTCATAAAGACCCGAGGTTTTCAAAGCCCGCTTCACCTTGTCGATGTTCCGCCCGATCTTCATCACAACCAGCGCGTCGGTTTGCGCCATACGCTCGGCCAGAGTGTCTTCGGGCAGGGTGCCAACCAGCACGGTCAGCACATCATCACCCCATGTGATCGGGTCACCAGTTGCGGTCCACGCACCGGACATGCCGGTAATTGCGGGCACAACCTCCACCGGAGCTTCATTGCGCAACCGGTTATAAAGATGCATGAACGAACCATAGAAGAAAGGATCGCCCTCGCACAAAACCACGACGTCCTCGCCCTGTTCCGACAGCGTTTTCAGATGGGCGGTGCAATCCTCGTAAAAAGAGGCCAGCAATTCGTTGTAACGTGGGTCCGTGACCGGGATTTCGGTGGTCACAGGGTATTCCATAGGGAACTCGACCGCGCCTTCAGGGATCATTCCGTTGACGATCTTGCGCGCCTGACCGCTGCGGCCCGGCTTGCGGAAAAAGGCCACATGCCTGGCGTTACGTAACAGGCGATCCGCCCGGACGCTCATCAGGTCCGGGTCGCCGGGGCCTAGGCCCACACCGTATATGGTGCCCATGCTCATTCTGCCCGGCTTGCGATGGCATTGACCGCCGCCACGGTGATGGCGCTTCCGCCCAGACGGCCTTTGACAATGCAGGACGGCACCGGTTGTGCCTCCCACAGTGCATCCTTGGATTCCACCGCCCCGACGAAGCCAACGGGGCAGCCAATGATCGCGGCGGGGCGCGGGCAATCGGGGTCTTCCAGCATGTTCAGAAGGTGGAACAGGGCGGTTGGCGCGTTACCGATGGCGACCAATGCACCGTCCAGATGCGGCCGCCACAGTTCCAGCGCAGCAGCAGAGCGGGTGTTGCTCATCTCGGCCGCCAAAGGGCGCACGCGTTCGTCATGCAGGGTGCAGATCACTTCGTTGTCGGCGGGCAGGCGGAAACGGGTCACACCTTCGCTGACCATACGCGCATCACACAGGATCGGTGCGCCATTTTCCAACGCCGTACGGGCAGCCGTCACAAAACCAGGTGAGAAATGAACGAACTCTTCCAGCCCGACCATGCCCGCGGCGTGGATCATTCTGACAGCGACCTGTTCTTCATCCGCATCAAAACGGGCCAGATCAGCCTCGGACCGGATGGTGGCAAAGCTTTCCTTGTAGATCGCCGCGCCATCGGTTTCGTATGTGTAGGGCATCAGGTGAAGTCCATAGTCATGAGTGTTTCTGGGTCGAGCCCGCGCTGGCTGGGCTCATCCCCTGCGCGGCCCTGTTTTACAAGATCAAATCGTCCGCTTGCGCCCACCAATGTTATGTCGGCAGGCCCCATCCGGGCACAGCCCTTGGCGCAGCCCGAGACATGCAGTCGTCCGGGTATGCGCGCAGCCAAGGCGCGGGCGATGTCGCGGGTTTCCACCTGCGCCTGTGGGCAGAACGGTGCGCCGGGGCAGGCGTCGGTGGTCATCAGCGGGTCGGTGCCATCCGTGACAAACTCTGGTGCAGGTATCGCCGCCCCGCCTTCCAGCAGGATCAGCCGCCACGGCGTGACACGCAGGGCAATCGCGCCGCTGTCGTCAATCAGATCATAAAGCTTGCGCGCAGGCAGCGATCCGAAAGCCGCGCCATAAAGCGCGCCCAGATCACACAGGCCAGGTTGTAGTTTTGCGCCGATGGGACCGGGCGCATATCCTTGCCATTCCTGCGGCAACGCATCGACGACCCGAGCCATGCGGCGAGTTTCGGACGTGTATGTCGTTGAAAACCAAATGGCTAACGCGATCACATGATCAATGGCGTCGGCCTCGGTCACATGCCGCCCGGTTTCGCAGCCATCGGCGCGCAGGATCAGGCCGTCAACACCCGTTTCCAGACGAATATCCGCTGAATCCGTGTTCAGAAGCCGCGCGGGCCCGGTGTCGATGGCGAAGCCGAACTTGGCGGGCAAGGCGGGCAGCTCTGCCAATCGGTCGATCAGTTCCTGAGTCAGGCGCGCAGTCAAATCACCCGCCTGATACAGCGGAGTGACCAGAATATTGCGTCGCACTTCGATGCCGGGTTCCGCGTCCAGAAGGTTCAGCGCCGCGAGTTCCTTAAGCAGCGGTTGGTGGTCGTGCTCTTCCACGCCCCGCAATTGCAGATTGGCGCGGTTGGTCAGATCGATCGACCCGTTGCCAAACCGATCTGCAAGATCGCACAGACCCAGCGCCTGATCTGCTGTCAGACGCGCCAGCCGGGGCCGTACCCGCACAACCAGCCCGTCGCCGGACATCATGGGGCGATGGGCGCCGGGGCACCAACCCTGAACGACAGGAGCGCTCATGTCAGACCCTCCAAATCCGCCCGGATCGAGTTTCGACGGGTGTCCCAAAGCCCGGCCTCAAGCAACGCACGGAACCGGTCCTGCATTGCTTGATGAGCCAGAGGGTTGGCCTCTTGCAGGAAGGTGTCCACCTCTTCGTTGCCCAATGTGGCATCGTGGTAGAGGTCGAACAGGTGTGGTGCGACCGTCCCGGACAGATGCGCGAAGGACGCCATGTGATCCAGCGTCGCCGCGATTTCAGCCGCGCCCCGGAAACCGTGCCGCTGCATCCCCGCGATCCAGCCGGGATTTGCAGCGCGGGCGTGAACAACGCGGCTGATCTCTTCCGGCAGGGTTCGGGCGCGCGGGTTTTCCGGGTTGGTGTTGTCCAGATGGTAAAGCTGCGCGCTGCCGCCGGTGATCTTCTTAGCTGCGGCAAATCCGGCCTCATGCGTAGCGTAGTCATTGGCCAGCAGCAGGTCGGTCTCGGTCAGGTCTTGCAGGTGAACAAAGCTGTCGGCATTGGCCACGCGCTGAGTGATACCGTCTTTGTCCTGCGCGATATGGTCGCCTTCCAGCGCGAAAGAGCTGGCTTCCAGCCACGCCTCACCTGCCTGAACGCGCGCCTCTTCCGTATAGACCTCGGACAATTGGGTCATGTTGACGCCATAACTGCCGGGAGCCGGGCCGTATACGCGGGCCGTAGGGGCCAGACCTGCATAGGGGTTCCAGTCCGGCGCTTCGTCACGCGCAGACAGCGCACGAACGGCCTGACCATATAGCGCCGAAAGGGTCGGGAATACATCCCGGAACAGGCCCGACACGCGCAAGGTCACGTCCAGACGAGGGCGGCTGAGATCGGTGATCGGCAGGACTTCGATGCCCGACACCCGTTCGGAACCTTTGTCCCAAACGGGTTTGACGCCCAGTAGATGCAGTGCCATGGCGAATTCTTCGCCCGCAGTGCGCATGGTGGCTGAGCCCCACAGGTCTATAATCAGCCCTTTGGGGTAATCGCCTTCTTCCTGCAGATGACGGCGCACCAGTTCTTCGGCCAGTTTGACGCCCTGTGCATAGGCTGCGCGGGTTGGGACCGAGCGTGGGTCGATTGTATACAGGTTCCGCCCGGTCGGCAGCACGTCCGACCGCCCGCGATACGGGGAGCCGGATGGACCCGCCTCGATCCGTTTGCCCGCGAGCGCATCGATCAGGGCATTTCGTTCAGCATGGGCCGAAGCCGTCGGGTCGAAATTACCCGCCACCTCGGGCACGCGGCCAAAGATATGTAGCCCGTCACCGAACTGACTTTCCTTGATGTCACAGACAAAACGGTCGATCCGGGTGATCGCCTCGGCTGTGCAGGTGGCCCGATCCAATCCAAGATCGTTTTCCAGCCCGATGGCTTGTGCTTCGTCCCGGATATCTTCTTGCAAACGGTCGCGGCGCTTGGGGTCTAACCCGTCTGCGTTCGAGAACTCATCCAGCAATGATTCCAGCCTCACCATTCTGCCCGGCGTCCCGCTTTCCTTCATCGGCGGTGGGATATGGCCCAGCGTGACGGCCCCGATCCGACGCTTGGCCTGCGCGGCCTCGCCGGGATCGTTCACGATGAAAGGATAGATCACCGGCAGGTCTTGGATCAGCGCCTCGGGCCAGCAATCGGCAGACAGGGCCACAGATTTGCCCGGCAACCATTCCAGCGTGCCATGCGCGCCGATATGGATCAGCGCATCCGCACCCAGACCTTTGCGCAACCACAGATAAAAGGCGACATAGCTGTGACGGGGCGTGCGCGACAGGTCGTGATAATCGTCATCGCGCAGTTCGGGTGTTCCACGTTCGGGTTGCAGCGCGACAAGTGCTTTGCCCCGGCGCAAAGCTGTGAAGTGGAATGCACCGTCTGCAAAGGCGGGATCGTCTTCGCACTTGCCCCAAACCGTTTGAAGGTCGGTTTGCAATTGCTCGGGCAGATGGGCCAGCGCGTCCAAATACTCTTCCAGCGGCCAGGAAATGCGGGCGTCCAAAAGAGTCTCGGCGATCGGCTCTGCTGGCGCGGTGTCATAGCCTTCGTTCTGGAGATCGGACAGCATCGCCTCGGCAGATGCCAGCGCGTCCAGACCCACCGCATGGGCCATCTGCCAGTCTTTGCCGGGATAGGTCGAAAGCACCAGCGCGGGGGTCTGCTCGGCCTTCGGTTTGTCGTTCAGGCGCAGCCAGCCTGATACCCGGTCGATAATGGCTTCGATCCGTTCGGCCTCGGCCCGGTGGGCGAAGCGTGAGTATTCCAGATGAGGATCGCGTTTGCCCGGTTCTTTGAACGAGGCGATGCCCGCCGAAATCCGCCCGTCTACCTCGGGCAGTACAACATGCATGGCTAGGTCGGCGGGCGAAAGACCGCGTTCCGCTTCGGCCCAGGCTTTGCGCCGCGAGGTGGCCAGAGCGACCTGAAATACCGGTACATTTGCAGTGTCCAGCGGAGACGAGCCAGACGCGCCTTTGCCCGAAAAGGATGTGGCGTTGATAATGGCAGCGGGGGCCAACGCCACAAGAGTCTCGCGCAACCAATCGGCAGCTGTTGGCGCTTTGAGCGAAGGTGCGAACAGGCCCACCGCCGCAAATCCGCGCGCGCGCAAACTGCGGATCAGAGCTGCGACAGGAGCGGTGTCGGCCGATGTCAGATAGGCACGATAAAACGTGACGACGATACGTTTTGCGTCGTCTTCGAACGCGGCCTCTGCGGGGATCACGCCGCGATCAGGGCACCACGCCCCGAATTCAGGCAGGGTCTTTGCGCCCATCACCGGCCCGGCATAGAGCCCGGCTGCCAAGGCCATCTGGGCCAATGCGGCTTGCGCTGCGACCTCACCACCGGTGTCGCACAGATGGGCCAGACGGCGCAGCGTTGAAACGGGCAGGGTGGAATAATCATCCAGCCGCGTATCTTCGCGCCCATCCGCAGGCAGCACAGCCAGCGCGATCCCCTTGGCCTGCGCCAGCGCCAGAACCTGCTGCAGGCCGTAAGACCAGTACGGCACGCCGCCAATCAGGCGGATCAGGATACCCTTGGCACCGTCCAGCGTCTGCTCGACATAGGTGTCGACGGAAAGCGGGTGCTTGAGCGCGGTCAAATTGGCCAAGCGCAGCGTTGGCATTCGACCTTCGGGCCCGCCGCCACGATGCCAGCCCGCCGCGAAAGCGCCGAGGTCGCTGTCCGAGAAGGACAAGACAACCAGATCCGCCGGGCTTTGGCCCAGATCGGTCGGGGTCTCGGTTTCCTCGAGCCCGTGGCTTTCGCGGAAGACGACGTGCATGGGTTACTCGGCGGCCTCGGTCACGCCTGCAAGGATCGCATGGATCTCGGCCTCTTTGATGTCGTCATGCTCGGCAATGACCACCAGACGCGAGCGGCGTTCTTCCCCCGGTTCCCATGGGCGGTCGTATTGGTGACGGACGCGCGCGCCGACGGCCTGAACAAGTAGGCGCATGGGTTTGCCCTGAACGGCGGCATAGCCTTTGACGCGCAGGATGTTCAGCTCGGTCGCCAAACGTTCGATCTTGGCAACCAGATCGGCAGGGTCGGTTTGTTCCGGCAACTCTACGATGATGCTTTCGAAGTCGTCATGCTCGTGATCGTGATGACCGTCATGATGCGATGGGCGGGCATCCATGTCATCCTCGGCAGCCGCTTCCAGACCCAGTACAACGCGGACATCCACGACACCCTCGGCAACTTCGACAACAGGCAGGGGGCGCGGCGCTTCGGCGGCGATGACTTCCTTGGCCTTGGCCACACCTTCGGGCCCTGCAAGATCGGGCTTGGTCAACAGGATGATGTCGGCGCACGAGATCTGATCCTCGAACACTTCGGACAGCGGCGTTTCGTGATCGATCGAGTCGTCAGCCATGCGCTGGGCATCGACAGCTTCGACATTCGGCGCAAAGCGACCGGCGGCGACGGCCTCGGCATCGGCAAGAGCGATCACGCCATCGACAGTGATCTTTGAGCGGATATCCGGCCAGTCGAACGCTTTCAGCAGCGGCTTGGGCAGAGCGAGGCCAGAGGTTTCGATCAGGATATGCTCGGGGCGCGGCTCCAGCGCCATCAGGGCTTCGATGGTTGGGATGAAGTCGTCGGCCACGGTACAGCAGATGCAGCCGTTTGCCAGCTCCATAATGTTTTCCGCAGGGCAATCCGGGATGGCACAGGATTTCAGGATATCGCCATCCACGCCGACATCGCCAAACTCATTGACGACAACAGCCAGACGTTTGCCCTGCGGGTTCTGCATGAGGTGCTTGACCAGCGTGGTTTTGCCCGAGCCCAGAAAGCCGGTGATCACGGTGACGGGAAGTTTTTCGAGATTCGACATGTCAGGCTCCAATCGGGGGAATGCGCGAGGCGCAGTTTTTGCGGAAATGTTCAGGGCGTTCGCGCCATTTCACCAGGCCATCTTCGGTGGCCAGATACTTGGTCGCGCCGTCGACGATTACATCGACATGGTCCACTTCGTTCAGATTTTCGTAAACGAAAGTCCAGCGATCGGGACCGCCGCGCAGCACGATAGAACAGCCCTGATCACAGTTCGAAAGGCATTCGACAGGTTTCAGGGTGATGCCTTCGGGCAGTTCGGCTTGTTCCAATGCCCGGTGCAGCAAAGTGCCGGGGCGTTGCGCATCGTCTTCGACGGGCAGCCCGCGGCGGCAGGTCGTGCAGACCAGCAGCTCGACCGGTGTGGTCTCAGTCATGTCTCTCATCCCCCCAAATCCTCTTCGCGGGGGACGGGGTTTCAAGCGGGCCACGTGTTGCAACATGGACCCGATACCGGAACACCCCGCCCGGTTTCAACTTCGGGTGCTGGCAGGTCTCCCGGCTTGCGGATGTCAGAGGGCCGGTTCGTCTAGGTCCTCTGTCGGATGTCCCGCCTTCCCGGCCTTGGCCAGTGGCATTGGGCACCCTCTCCGGTCACGGTCGCGGGGGCGGCTGCGTTTGGCGGAAGATCCGTTGACGCATTCCCTTTTCATCGGCTCTTGCCGACACCAACGAATGGGTCATGCGGCACCGCTGGCCCGCTTGTCAAGCGCGTTGCGCGTAACATCAGGGGGCGGGTGTGAAAAGCGACCTGTGGTTGTCGTTGGGCGGCATGAATGGTCAGATAAATCCGTGGTCGCATGACGGGTACAAGCCAGCAGGGAGAGGCGACATATGAAAGTAGGATTCATCGGGTTGGGAAACGTTGGCGGCAAGCTTTCGGGATCCTTGCTGCGAAACGGGATTGATCTGACGGTACACGATCTGAACACGGATCTGGTGGCCGAGTTCGTCGCCCGCGGTGCAAAGGCGGCAGAAGGCCCCGCACAGTTAATGCGTGATTGCGATGCGGTCATCACCTGCCTGCCATCGCCTGCGGCATCAGATGCGGTCATGCAAGAGATGCTGCCCGAAGTGGGCCCCGGCAAGATCTGGATGGAGATGTCGACAACCGATGAGGCCGAGGTCAAGCGTTTGGGAGCCGAAGTGATCGAACGCGGCGGCGCGGCAGTGGACTGCCCGGTTTCGGGCGGGTGCCATCGGGCGGCCACCGGCAATATCTCGATCTTCGCGGGATGTGATCGTGCGACTTTTGAACGGATTCTGCCGTTTCTGACCACCATGGGGCGGCGTGTTTTGCACACTGGTGAATTGGGCTCAGCCTCGGTTTTGAAGGTGCTGACCAATTATCTGGCCACGGCCAACCTGATCACCTGCGCTGAAGCTCTGGTCACGGCAAAGGCGGCGGGTATGGATCTCAACACGACATATGAGGCGATAAAAATCTCGTCCGGTACGTCCTTTGTGCATGAAACCGAAAGTCAGGTCATCCTGAACGGTTCGCGCGATATTTCTTTCACTATGGATTTGGTCAAAAAGGACATTGGTCTGTTTCAGGAGGTTGCAGACCGCGC
This sequence comes from Ruegeria sp. BHSB064, assembly GCF_059613205.1. NCBI lineage: Bacteria > Pseudomonadati > Pseudomonadota > Alphaproteobacteria > Rhodobacterales > Roseobacteraceae > Ruegeria > Ruegeria sp. BHSB064. Next base: position 61,385 of record NZ_JBXWSB010000006.1, on the reverse strand, counting down.
GGGGGTGCCTCTGGAAATGAACCCGGTCATGATCAAGATTTTTGAAGATGGCATTGCCCGGTATGGGGATCGCGAGCTGTCGCCGAATATCATCAAACGTCTGGAAGAGGCGACGGGTTTGGACATAACAGCCCCCGGTTTCCCGCAGGAGATGGAAGATGATGAACCGGAAGAGCCGGGGTATGAGGTTGTCCCGCAAGGCCGGGGCTCGGCGTAGAGGTTTAGCCTGAGCTTACCAACGAAATGTCATCGGCAATCGCGGTGGGCTAATCCGGAAATCCGGCCCCGATTGCCGCGCTAGTACATAACGTTGATCATCACCAATGACACAACAAGGAACAGCGCGGTCATGATGCCGCCTGAACGGACGAAATCCATGACCTTGTACCCGGCCGGACCCATGATCAGCGCGTTGACCTGATGGGTCGGGATGATGAAGCTGTTCGAGGTAGAGATGGCAACCGTCAGCGCGAAGACAGCTGGGTTGCCTCCGGCAGCCACAGCAATTGAAACCGCCAGCGGAACAAGCAGTACCGTAGCCCCGACATTCGACATGACCAACGAAAAGGCAGTTGCCAGAACGGCAATGCCTGTTTGAAGCGACCAAAGCGGCCAGCCGTCCAGAATGACCATGATCTGCTGTGCGATCCATGCGGCTGTGCCGGTGTTCTGCACGGCCTGCCCCAAGGGTATGAGGCACGCAAGCAGGAAAACAGTGTTCCATCCAACGGCGCGGTAAGCCTCATCTACGCTGAGAACGCGGGTCAACATCATGCCAGCTGCCCCGGTGAGAAGACACAGCGACAGGCGTACATCGGTAAACAGGATCAAGCATATTGAAATAGCAAAAAAGGCAAGCGCCCACCCGACTTTCTGAGGTCTCAGTTCCTCTTGCGGAAAGTCGCTTGTCACCACAACGAAATCCGGATCACGCGTGATCCGCATCAGATTGTCCCATCGTGTGTGCGCGACAAGCATGTCACCGGCATGGAACTTTTCCAGCCCGATCTGAGTGGAGTGATGATCTTCGGTCTCCACGTGGCTGAGCGTTTCTTCCCCTCTGTGAATGGCCAGAAGCGACATGCCATAGGTTTTGCGAAACAAAAGCTCGCGCGGGCATTTGCCAATCAGTTTGCTGTCGGGGGTCACGACCACTTCGGCGATGCCGGCATTGGTGGGTGCGAACTCTTCCACAAAAACATCCAGATCGGGAAGGACCGTCAAACCGAATTTCTTTGCAAAAACTTCCACCTCGCCGCGCCGCCCGACAATCGCCAGCCGACAAGGGGCCGCGATTTCGGCGGTCAGAACCTGAACCATTGACGTTTTGCCGCGATAGAACGTTGAAATGATGTACAGGTGGTTCTCGTGGTTGATGTCGGCCAGGATCTGCCCCACCAGTGGGCTGTCTGCAGGCACAACAACTTCAAATACGTCTGCCTTTAACCCATACACCCGCTGCAGGTACTCTTGTGTGCCCTGACCGGTGCCCGTGTTGTCGGCCCCTTCCGCCGCAGGTAGAACCCAGCGGCCCAGCAGCAGAAAGTACCCGATTCCTGTCAGGATCAGTACCGCCCCGATCGGTGTTACCGAGAACAGCCCAAATGGCTGCATTTTCTGATTATCCGGCAAGCCGTTATTGGCCGTTTGGATCAGGTCGTTGAGCAAGATCAGCGGTGAGGACCCCACCATCGTCATCGTACCACCCAGGATCGCACAGAACCCCATCGGCATAAGCAGGCGCGACAGCGGTATGCCGGACCTCGTGGATATCCGGCTGACAACTGGCAGGAACAATGCCGCGGCGCCCACATTCTGCATGAAGGACGAAATGACGCCAACGGTACCGGAGATGATCGGCAGCACACGGCCTTCCGATTTGCCACCATATTTCAGAATGACGGCCGCAACTTTGTTCATGATGCCGGTTTTGTCCAGGCCAGCACCAACGATCATGACTGCGATAATCGAAATGACCGCGTTGGAAGCGAACCCATCGAAAAGACGCGGGACATCCGCCAGATTTTCAAGGCCGGGCGCATAGCTAAGCAGACCGACAAGAACCAGGACCAGTATGGCGGACAAGTCGATTCTGACGATCTCGGACACAAACAGGAAAACGGTGAAAGCGAGAAGAGCGCAAACGACACCCATCTCGAAGGTAAAGGTTATGTGTTCCACAATACGTCCAGAACTTTTTACTTTTCTTGAATAAACACTTAATTCATTTCATCTGCGCTGTCATGAAGTTTCGTTTTTGACCCAGTTTTAGACATAAAGTTACTCATGCGATTGCGTTCATTCAGAGGATGCCCCTACGCCTCTTAACAAACACATGAGAGGCTTTGCCTGATCGCATGACTTTAGGCGGCAGTTCTTGTTTGTTTGGGTTGCGGTGTGAAGGAAACCCATATGCTAGAACAATCGCGGCAAAAGGTTCGGTTCAAAAGCTTCGAAAAGCTCAATGCAAACGCGGTAAGGAGATGTTGTGGAGGCGAGTACCGGAATCGAACCGGTGTACACGGATTTGCAATCCGCTGCGTCACCACTCCGCCAACTCGCCTTTTCAAGTAAAATCAAATACTTGCCGTGGTGTGCGTGGGGTTTTAGCAGCTTTCCTGGAGGGCGTCCAGTGGATTGCGTGCAAATTTGGCGACAAGATTGATTTTCACAGCAACTGGTGACGGATTATTTCAACACCTTGGCTGGGTTGCGGCAACAGGGCCGTTGCTGGTCGGGTCAGGATGTGGCACAAGCCGGACATCCATGGGAATGAGACGAGATACCCAATGACAGATTTCGCAGCCCGGCGCCGCACAATGGTTGATACACAGGTCCGACCCTCTGATGTCACCAAGTTCCCGATCATCGAAGCAATGTTGAGCGTTCCCCGCGAAAATTTCGTACCGGATGCTCAGCGTGAAGCTGCCTATGTCGACGGTCTGATCGATATGGGCGACGGGCGCGCGATGTTTGAGCCGCGGACACTGGCCAAAATGCTGGATGCGTTGAACATTTCGAATGATGAGATGGTTCTCGATATCGCGCCGGCCATGGGGTATTCCACTGCGGTGGCCGCGCGTATGGCTCAGTTGGTAGTTGGTGTGGAAAGTAACGAAGCACTGGCGGCTGAGGCGCAAAGCCTTCTGGCCGAAGCGGATGTCGACAATGCCATCATCCATGTGGGCCCGCTGGAACAGGGCGTTGCCGAACATGGCCCTTATGACGTGATCATGGTGCAGGGCGGCGTTGAACAAATCCCCGAAGCTTTGCTGGATCAGCTCAAGGAGCACGGCCGAATCGCGTGCTTGTTTGTCGATGGCAACCTGGGGACGGTGCGGATTGGTCGAAAGTCTGGCGGTCAGGTCAGCTGGCGTGACGCATTTAACGCCAGCGCACCTGTCTTGGAGAGTTTTTCGGCTGAGTGTGCATTTTCGCTATAGTCCGCCGATAGATTTTTCTTCCGCCTTGATTAGTTGAAAACAAGGCCGCAAACTGCCTGCAGGGCAGTGTAATTTCGTTTTGAGAGGATTTCGGTATGCGTGGTTCAGCGACAGGCAGGCTGGTCAAGGCATTCGCAGTGACCGCAGGGCTTGCCATGAGCGTAATGCCAGGGCGTGCAGCGTGGGCTGATAACATAACAGACGCCTTCATCGGTGCATATAACACAAGCGGTTTGCTAGAGCAGAACCGGGCACTTTTGCGGGCTGCGGATGAAGACGTGGCGATTGCGCTTTCAGCGTTACGGCCGATCATCAACTGGACAGTGCAAGTCAGCCAGGATTACACCCGCAGTCGGACCAGCAATGTGGTCACGACCAATGAACCGTCGCGGTTCTTTACGGGTCTGACGCTGGGTCAGCTTCTGTATGACGGCGGTGCTTCGGTTCTGGGCAAGCAATCTGCGCAGGAAACCGTGTTGTCGACCCGTCAAACCCTGATCGATATTGAGCAACAGGTTCTGATCCGTGCGGCGAATGCGTATCTGGGCGTGTTGCTGCAGGAAGAAACCGTGGCGATCCGCCAAAACAACGTCGAAGTTTCGGCCGAAGAACTCAGGGCATCGAATGATCGCTTTGAAGTTGGCGAAGTCACCCGGACAGACGTTGCGTTGTCCGAAGCGCAGTTGGCAAGCTCGCAGGCGGATCTGGCGGTTGCGCGTGGTGAACTGAGCATCGCGCAGGCTGAATACGTGAACGCGGTCGGAAAGGCACCGGGTCGAACAGCGGGTCAGCCGAGTCTGCCCAACCTGCCGCGATCCGAAGCTGAGGCCGTCAGTCTTGCACAGCGCAACCATCCCGCGATTCTGTCAGCGCAGCATCAGGTGCGTGCATTTGATCTGATCGTGCAGCAGCAGCGGGCCAATCTGGGCCCGAATGTCAGCCTGAATGCAGATGCAGGGGTGACTGAGAGCTATGACAATGACGACTACGTAAACGACGCAACCATCTCGCTGAACTTCAACCAGCCTATCTATGCGGGTGGTCGTTTGGCCGCGAATGTGCGACGTGCAATGGCGTCGCGGGATGCGTCGCGTGCGAACCTGTTGAATGTTCAAAAAGACATCACGCAAGGCGTAACTGACCGCTATGCGGCGTTCCAGGCGGCCAGCGCAAGTTTGCGGGCATCGACGGAACGGGTTCGTGCCTCGCAAGTGGCGTTTGACGGGATTCGCGAAGAGGCAACGCTGGGTGCCAGGACGACCCTGGATGTGCTGAACGCTCAGCAGGACCTGCTGGATGCCCAATTGGCCGAGGTTGCTTCACGCACCGAACGCTCTCGCGCGGCTTATCAGCTGTTGCAGGCACAGGGTTTGCTGACGGCTGAACGCCTTGGGTTGGCGGTGCAGATCTACGATCCGACCTTGTATTACAACCTGGTTAAAAAAGCGCCAGCACGGGTCAGCAAACAGAGCAAAGATCTGGATCGCGTCCTCAAAGCGTTGCGTCGGGACTGATCGGCCATACTATTTGTTGTGAGGTTGGGATTGTTTGGCTACACTCGATCCAAGGATAGAGCGGTAGAGAACAATGACTGATAACGTCGTAAAAGCAGGGATCGAAGACGTTCTGTCTTCGGTCAAACGTCTGGTAAGCGAAGACAACCGCGATAAATCTGTCTCGGATCAACAGCCTGCATCGAGAAAGCCGGGGCGGTTGGTTCTGACGGATGCCTTGCGTGTCAGCACACCCAAGCAGACCAATGGGGTTCCCAACCAGACCGACTCGGACCTCAAGGTTTCCGACTCGGCCAAACCTATGTTGCTGCGGGCCTGTGATATTGTGCAGGCGGGCAAACCGGCCAACACGGCCGAGGACAAGGCTGAAGCGCCGAAACCTGATCGGTCGGCGGATGCTGCAACCAGCCTAAGCGCCAAGATCGAAGCGCTGGAAGCGGCCATTGCGCAAACCGAAGATCAGTGGGAGCCGGACGGCGACAGCGAAGATGCGTACTCTGGCACACCGTCGCAATCTTTGCCGTGGAACGTAGAAGAAGAATTTGCCGCAGCCGAGGCCGTCGGTTCAATTGACGTTGAACAAACTAAAGCGTCCGACGATGAGGGCGAAGCACACGTTCAAGCTGAATTCATCCGTGCGCCGAGGGCCGAGACCGAGGTGATAGCAGAACCTGTAGACGATGGCAGAAGCATCGACATGGATGAAGTGGATCTGCGCGCCCTGATCGCCGAAGTTGTCAGGCAAGAGCTGCAGGGCACAATGGGTGAACGGATCACGCGGAATGTGCGCAAGATGGTCCGGCGCGAGATTGCACGTGCCCTGGCCGCAAAAGAACTTGAGTAACGCCTAGCCACGCCGAGGGGACTGGGCAAGGCTGAGCAGCAGATCAAGGTCCATGTGGCGTTCCAAATGGTCTGCCAAGTCGTCCAGCACCTGTTCGACGCCATCCTCATACGCGACGCCCGAAGTCACGCCCAGCGTTGAAAGATACCGCGCCCGGAACGCGTCGGACGAAAAGATACCGTGCAAATAACTGCCCTTGATCCGTCCATCGGCGCTGGCGGCACCTTCTGGTTTGCCTTCGACCTCCAGCCACGCGCGGTCACAGTCAGGCCCATCAGTGTGACCCATGTGGATTTCATACCCGCTGACCGGATCGCGGTCGGGCAGGGCATGAGCCGAGCGTAGAATGACTTGCTTTTGTCCGCCCATCACTGTGTCGACATCCAGCAACCCCAAACCTTCGACCTTGCCGGGTCTGCCGTCGACCCCATCCGGGTCGGAAATGGTTTTGCCCAGCATTTGATAGCCGCCGCACAGGCCCAGAACGTGCCCGCCGCGGCGCACATGGCCGTAAAGATCGATGTCCCAACCCTGCGCCCGAAAATAGGCCAGATCCCCGATGGTGGATTTGCTGCCCGGCAGCAGAACCAGATCGGCATCCCCGGGCAGGGGGCGTCCGGCTGGGATGATCTCGACACTCACGTCTGGTTCAGCGGACAGCGGGTCGAGGTCGTCAAAATTGGCCATCCGCTCCAGCTGAGGTACAACCACCTTGCACGTACCGCCGGTATGAGAGCGAATATCCATCATATCCTCGGCAGGCAGTTTCCACGCGTCATGGAACCAGGGCACAACACCCAGACAGGGCCAACCGGTGCGGGCGGCGATGTCGTCACGCCCTTCGTCAAACAACGACGCATCCCCTTTGAACCGGTTCACGGCAAAACCTCGGATCTGTGCCAGATCGCCGGCTTCCAATACAGCTTGTGTCCCTACGATCTGCGCGATCACACCGCCACGATGAATGTCGCCGACCAGAACCACGGGAATACCTGCGGCGCAAGCAAAACCCATGTTGGCGATGTCACCTTTGCGCAGATTGGTTTCCGCCGGACTACCCGCACCTTCGATCAGAACCAGATCCGCATCCGCACAAAGCCGGTCAAAGCTTTCCAGAGCGGCCCCCAGCAGCTTGGACTTGTCCTTCCTGTAATCCCCGGCCTTCATCGTACCCGCGCGCTGCCCTTGAACGATGATCTGAGCACCCGTATCCGTCTCGGGCTTCAGCAGGATGGGGTTCATATCTGTATGGGTCGCCCGCTTGGCTGCGCGGGCCTGAAGCGCCTGCGCGCGGCCGATCTCTCCTCCGTTTTCGGTGACGGCTGCATTGTTCGACATGTTCTGCGGTTTGAACGGAGCAACGCGCATACCCCGCCGCGTAAAGGCGCGCGCAAGCCCAGCCACAAGAACCGATTTTCCGACGTTGCTGCCGGTGCCTTGAATCATGATGGCGCGAACCATGGGTTGTCTCCTATAAGTCAGGGCGCAGATGACTCGATTTGAGCGGGAAGGGAAAGCCTCCGATGAACACGCCAGCGCATCTTTTGATCGGGGCTGCCGCTTTTGCCCGACCGCCGCAGGGCCGCATCCTGTTGGCTGCAATGTTGGGGGCAGTGCTGCCGGATTTGTCCCTGTATCTCATGGTGGGAGTGTCTTTGTTTGTATTGGGCATTCCGGAACAGGTGGTCTTTGGGCAACTGTACTATTCGCAGGCCTGGCAAACCGTCTTTGCGATCGACAACTCCTTTATCCTCTGGGGGATTGCACTTTTGCTGGCAGTTTGGCGTGGCTGGCACGCCGTGGCTGTCGGAGCAGCGGCAGGTTTGTTGCACCTAGCGACAGATTTTGTGCTGCATGCGGGGGACGGGCGACCTCAATTCTGGCCCTTGAGCGATTGGGTGTTTCACAGCCCGGTCAACTATTGGGACAGCAGCCATCACGCTTTGTGGGTCGCTCCGGTCTCTGCCGGAGTTTGTCTGGCTGCTTACGTCGCGCTGTGGCAGCGCGGTCTGTCTATATGGGGCAAGTCGATGTTCGGTGTCATGCTGTTAGCCGAAGTTTGGGTGGCACGACAGTGGCTGTTGTTTTTCTAGCCATTTGAACGTCGTAGCACAGCAAAGAAAAACGCGCTCTGACGGACAGAGCGCGTTTTTTCTGTGCGAACTTGCTTAAGTTCAGGCGGCTTCAGCCTGCTGAGCTGCGTTACGACGCTCGCTTTCTTCACGGGACAGTGCGACCGAAGTCCGCACACCACGACCCACGAACTCCATCAGTCCGCTGACAACCCGTTCGTTCGGGTCGATACCCGCGCAGGACAGCACTTCGCGCCCATCGCGCGAACGGGCCCAGCGGGCGATTTGTTCGGGGCCATTGCCGTATTTCTTGTCATCGGCGATAGCGTCATCAAGTGCAGCCAACACAACGGCCGCGAAAAGTTTGCGCGCACGATTGCCTTGCTCGTTGTTAAAGGCAGTGCCGTCAACGAAATCTCTCATCTCGTCTTCCTTGTTGTTCTTGCTCTTGCATTTTCGGCGTGAGGGTCCTTATGACCTATTAGGTGCGATTCGGATACAGCTAAAATGCATAGTTGCGTTGCGTCACTTGCATGGCTTGCTGCAAGTGCAGCACTAGGTGTCGTTGTCTTGTCAGGTGTGATCCCGCCAGATATAGGGACCGCAACTGATGCATCAACCGTTTGTGAAGGATTTATGTAATGCCCAAGATAAATGGGAACGAAATTCGCCCCGGCAATGTGCTTGAGCATAACGACGGCCTGTGGGCGGCGGTCAAGGTTGACCATGTGAAGCCTGGCAAAGGCGGGGCGTTTGCCCAGGTCGAGCTGCGCAATCTGCGCAACGGGTCGAAACTGAACGAACGTTTCCGGTCTGCGGACAAGGTTGAGCGCGTCCGCCTTGAACAGAAAGATCAGCAGTTCCTGTACGAATCCGACGGGATGCTGGTGTTCATGGATGCCGAGACCTACGAACAGATTGAATTGCCAGCAGATTTGCTGGGTGAACGTCGCCCGTTCCTTCAGGATGGCATGACCATTGTCGTTGAATTCTACGAAAGCGAGGCGCTGAACGCGACGCTGCCGCAGAAAGTGACCTGCCAGATTGTCGAGACCGAGCCGGTCGTCAAAGGCCAGACCGCCGCGAACTCATTCAAGCCTGCGGTGCTGGACAACGGCGTGAAAGTCATGGTGCCACCTTTTATCGGTCAGGACGAAATGATCGTCGTGAATACCGAAACCATGGAATATTCCGAACGCGCGTGACGTTTCGTCACTTCGTGAAAGAGACCGCGCAGGCACCCGCCGCGTGGTCTTTTTTTATGCGTCGGGGCGGTAACGATACCGTGTTGGGTCGGGGCCAAACAGCTCCAGCATTAGTTCGTATTTGATGCGATTGGCGCTGACCTGCCGGTAGAAAGCGATCAGAAAAGCAGTGGGCCCTTGTATGCGGCTAAGGCCACTGGTGGCGGCGACAACGGTGCCCACATCCGTTTTGCCCTGTAGCACCAGATAGCCGCCCAACATCAGAATACCGACGGTTCCGGCCCCGTTGATCACGCTTAGCAGAAACTTGGCCGACAGTTTCCACAGGAACATGCGTCTCCGTGTGTCGTAAATGTCGTCAAACATGGCGTTGATGTCCCGCTCGACGGCCTCGATGTCCTCGGTCGTCAGCCGGTCTGTGGCGCCGCGCAGGATACGGACGCGCTCTGCCACGAAAGTGTTCACTCTCCGTTGCGATACCAGAACAATGATGATCTGCGGCACGATCATCGAGAAGGCGATCAGCCCGAGCCCGGGTTGCGTGGATGAAATATAGCCGATCACGCTGATCAGCGTTCCGATCTGAACCACCGGATCCGAGAATGCGCCACCCGCGAACTTTCCTAACTCTTCGGCTTCGGCGGAAATGGCCGTGGTCATTGTGCCCTTGCGCAGGTCTTCACCAGTGCCCTTTACGTCGCTCGAACGCCAAAGCAGACGTTGCCGGATCAGCCGAATGATGTCTTCGCCCAAGGTGCCAGAGCGGTATCCCAGGATCCATTTCAACCCAAGGCTCAGCAGAATGACGGCCATCATGCCGCTACCCAATTGGATCAACTTTTCAGTGCTGATATCGTCAGCGGTCAGGTGGTTGACGATATCGCGCTGAAACTCGAGCGGAACGGCGGCAAGGGCGGCAATGGCGATAGACAGCACGATTAGAACGATCTGCCGCCCGGAACTGGCGCGCCAGATCGCGGAATATAGTCGTAACATGGGTTTATCCGGTTTGACCTGTTTCCAACACTTTGGCAGGGCCGGGGAACAGGTTCAAACTTGGTGATGTGTGCCGACGCAGGCTTCGTGCTGATTAGGCAACAAGATGCTCTTAGTCCGTCAAGCGTACCGTGGCGTCGCCTGCCTGCATTTCACCTTTGGCGCGATCAATGCGTAGATAGGCAATCGCCTGACTTCCAGATTGAGTGAACAGAGTGCCCACGGATTTGCCATTGGCTGTGATCTCGGTTCCAACCGGCGCGATGCCATCGACCAAGACCCGGCGCAGACCCTTGCGCAGCTCGGTCTTGTGTTTCATGCGCGCGGTCACTTCCTGACCTACATAGCAGCCCTTTTTGAAATCCACACCGTTCAGCGCTTCGAAGCCGGATTCTAGGATATAGCTGTCCTGTGTCAGTTCAGTGCCCGATTCGGGTATGCAATGCTGAACACGCACTGCATCGAAGTCGGTGCCGTCATCTTGTTCGGGTGCCGCAGAATACATGCGCCAGCCCATGTTAGGGTGTCGCGGGTCGGGCAGGGCGCTTTCTGGTGCGGCACCGGTTCCGCGTTGCAGGTTCAGATCTGTGCTTTCGATCGCCACATCTGCACGCAGCTTGTACATGCTCAGACGTTTGACCAGATCATCAGCGAGGTGCTCGGCAACATCCAGCAGAATGCCATCGCCATCGCGCTTGAGGAAAAAGTCTGCCAGATACTTGCCTTGTGGTGTCAGCAACGCGGCATAAACCAGCCCGTCATTTAACCCCTGAATGTCATTGGTGATCAGGTCCTGCAAAAAGTTTTCGGTGTCCGAGCCGGTCAGGCGCAGGATGCGGCGGGTGGGCATGGCTTGGTCCTCGTCATTTCCCTTGGCCTCGTGATATAGGAAGATCCGCCGCCAAGACCAGAGGGTATCAGACGTGCCAGCCCCGATCTCTGTTGTTATTCCGACCCTGAACGCTGCCGATGCCTTGCCCGAATGCCTTGGGGCATTGATGGAAGGGCTGCACGCCGGGCTGATCCGGGACTTGATCATCAGCGATGGCGGTTCAACCGACCAAACACTGGAGATCGCGGAAGAGGCCGGAGCAAGGGTTGTGACAGGAGCAGCCTCGCGTGGGGGGCAGTTGCGTCGGGGCTGCGCCGAGGCTGGCGGGGATTGGATTCTGATCCTGCACGCAGACACCGTGCTGCAAACGGGTTGGGCTGAGGCAGTCAGTGCCCATCTGATCAATGGTGCCCCTGCGGCCTTTCGGCTGGCATTTCGGGCGCGTGGGGTCGCGCCGGGATGGGTCTCGGGCTGGGCCAATCTGCGCAGCCGGGTTTTCGGGCTGCCCTACGGGGATCAGGGACTTTTGGTGCCGCGTGATGTCTACCATGCCGCAGGCGGCTATCCGGACCAACCCTTGATGGAAGACGTCGCCCTGGCGCGTCGTTTGCCGCGGATTACACTTCTGGATGCGCGGGCCTTCACGAGCGCGGAGAGGTATGAGCAGGCGGGCTGGCTTCGGCGGGGGGCTCGGAATCTGTGGACGTTGCTGCGTTATTTTCTGGGGGCGGATCCGCAGGTGTTGGCACAGGCGTATCGGCGATAAGTGTTGTCCGCAATTCCACCACCGATTTTCCCAAACGGAACGGGGCCGCAAAGCTGACAAGGCACAAAGCAACGATCTGCAGAACCAGAATATGGGCGTTGGCCTGCAAATATTCCCATTCATCTTTCAATTTACCGACCTGTTCGATCAGATCATCATAGCTTTGGGCCAGGATCAGATAGTCCCCGGCAATGGCGGGTACTTTCCGGCGCATGTTGTCGATAGCGGTCTGCGTTTCGTCGTCCAGCGAAGTGAAGACCAGGAACTGGCCAATATCGAAGGCGTTGGCCGTGGCTGCGGCGCTGCGCATTTCATCCATGTCATCCTTGGCCTGACGTCCGAACAGGAAATGCAGGCCCTGCAATGGAGCGACCTCATTGGTTACGGCAATGAACAGCGGCAGTTCTGAATTGCTGGCAGTTGAAGCCGACAGGAACTCGACCTTATCACATAAAACAGCCGTATCCGGGTCAAATGCAGGATCGCAAAAGCGTAGGCGAAACCGTGCAGCGTCGCGATCAAATGCCAGAGTGGCCGCATAAGCCACATCGATCTGACGATCCAGCCGAGAGCTGTCGGAGGTGTAAAGCCCGGCCAGAACGGCAACCAACGCCCCGATACCGCCCAGCACCACCCAAACCAGATCGGCTAGTTTCCACGCCCGATGCCCGGCCGGTTTGCGGAACAGAAACGCCGTGCCGATCGATCCGATCACAAAAAACAGGATCAGCAGGGGCAATTGGTTGTCGGTCACAAAACTCATAGTCCCGATCTTAGGACCTGACCTGCGTCCTGCAACAGGGATCACGGGCAGTTGTAACATCTTACCGGATGCTCATACTGATCGCAGAACCACAGGAGATTTCGATGACAAAAGAAATTGTTCTGATTCATGGGGCATTTGCCGGACCCTGGTGTATGCAGGATTACGCGACCTTCTTTCGGGATCGGGGCTGGATCGTACACACCCCTGCCTTGCGTCACCATGGCGGTGATCCGAAAGCCGACCCTGACCCCGGGCTGACCGATACCAGCGTTTTGGATTACACCAATGACATAGCGGACTTTGTGCAGGGTCTGGACAGCAAACCGGTTCTGCTGGGTCACGCCATCGCGGGTGTTGTTGCACAGCAGGTGGCCGCACGCGGTCTGGCCAGTGCTATTGTGTTGATTAACCCCAATGCGCCCTGGGGCACTTTGCCTGAAACCGACGACGAACGCGCCGTGCCGCGCGCGTTGATGGAAGGTGGAGCGTTCTGGAAACAGCCCATGCGGGTTGAGTTCGACCTGATGGCGCCTTTTGCACTCAATAAAATGGACGAGGCACAGCAACACATCGTGTTCGATCAACTGGGTGCCGAAAGCGGGCGCGTGATGTTCGAGATGTTTTTCTGGATGTTCGATGATCATCAGGCGATCAAAGTCGATTTCGACAGGGTCGATTGCCCGGTTCTGGTCGTTTCAGGTGCGGAAGACAGGGCGGTAAACCCGGACACCTGCCGCGCCCTGGCAGAGCGTTACGGGGAACGCGGGACCTTTTTGCAGGTTCAGGATCACGCGCATTTTCTGTTCATGGAACCCGGCTGGCAAGGGCCGGCGGATCAAATCGAAAGCTGGCTTGGTCAGCAGCCTGTGTGAAACCGGGTTGACAAAAATCAGCCTTTTGGCCGAGATCGCGCCAAGTGAATAGGGCCACTGACCCTTTTTGCGCATAATATCTGCGGGAAAGGTCCGGGCATGACCCTGTTTGTCATCCTTATCATTCTGTCTGCGGCATTGCTGCATGCGGTCTGGAACGCCATCGTCAAGACAGCGGCGGATCGCACGACGATGTTGGGCCTTGTTGCTTTGGGCCACGTGTTGCCCGCGGCCGTGATGGTGATGGCCCTGCCATTGCCCAGTGCCGAGAGCTTTATTTACATCATTCTCTCGACGGTCGTGCATTTCGGGTATTACTTCATGCTGGGCAAAGCCTATCAGCATGGCGATCTGAGTGTGGTCTACCCCATTGCGCGGGGCATCGTTCCGGCGCTGGTTTCGCTTTGGGCGATGGTTCTGGTGGGCGAGGTGCTGCCATTGCAGGCTTGGGGTGGCATTGCCCTGATCGCATTTGGCATTCAGCTGAGCAGCTGGAAAGCGCTGCGCTCGGGCGTGGGGCGCAGTGCGCTGGGTTTCGCGCTGGGCACCGGGTTCTGCATTTCGATCTACTCGGTTGTGGATGGGATCGGCGTCCGGCTATCGGGCAATACGCTCAGCTATTGGGCCTGGGGCGCGTTCCTGCACTTGTTTATTGCGGGTTTTGTCGGGGTCAGAAAACGCGAGACTCTCAAAGACCTGCCGATCAGAGTTTGGATGACGGGTATTCTGGGCGGGCTGGTTTCGATGACAGCCTATGGTTTGGTGCTGTATGCCAAGAACTTTGCACCACTGGGCGCGGTTTCGGCGCTACGGGAAACCTCGGTCATCTTTGCTGCGCTGATCGGGTTCATCTTCCTCAAGGAAGGCAATTGGATACGACGGCTGGGTGCCGCCGTACTTATGGCCCTAGGCGTTGCCTTGATCGGGCTCGCCGTCTGATCGCGTTGGCGGGCCTTAGTTGTTGGTCGAGAACGTGCTCTGCGGTCTCCATTTCAGGGTCCCGTCATTGTCGCGGTGGCAGCGCAGCAAGCGCTCCTGCACCGTACTGATCGTCGAAGTCACAGTATTATCGCCGACCATCAGGACAAACGCGTCCTCGGAATAAGCCATGCCATCGTAATAGCAAAACCGGGTCTCGGCGCCGTCTGGAATGGGGGATGCGGTACTCAGCATCTGCTGCGCAGCGGCTTGTGAGGCCAGCAGGGTCAGAGCCAGTCCGAAGGTTAGTGCTTTCATGTCGTCCTCCCGTCTTAAAATCGTAGTTGGTAAAAAGAAATTGGACGCCCGGACCTCAAGCCATTGTTGTTATGTTGCGGTAAGTGTGAACGGGATCAAAGGTTTAGGCAACGAGAAATTGCCATCGCCCCTGCGTGCCAGCCTGTTGATGCCTAGGCGCAGACCTGAGCAATCCTGGCCAATTGGGGGAAAGCAGCCCTTTGTTCAGTGGTACACGGCTTCTGACTATAGCTCTCTGAAATAGCTGATTGTGGACGCCAACCCTTCTTTCAACTGCACCTTGGGTTCCCAGTTCAGCACGCTCCGGGCCAGAGTGATGTCGGGCTGGCGTTGCTTGGGGTCATCCTGCGGCAGGTCCTTGAAACTGATCGGTGTGTCGGTGCCCACAAGCGCCTGCACTTCACTGGCCAGTTCGTTCATCGAGAATTCGTTGGGATTGCCCAGATTGACGGGGCCGGTGACGTCCTTGTCGGTGTCCATCAGGCGGATGAAGCCTTCGATCAGATCATCCACATAACAGAATGACCGGGTTTGTGTGCCGTCGCCAAAGATCGTGATCGGCTCACCGGTTAGGGCCTGCATGATGAAGTTCGACACGACGCGCCCATCGGCAGGGTGCATTCGGGGGCCGTAGGTGTTGAAGATGCGGGCCACCTTGATCTCTAACCCCATCTGCCGGTGATAGTCGAAGAACAACGTCTCGGCGCAGCGCTTGCCCTCATCATAGCACGAGCGCGGACCAACCGGGTTGACGTTGCCCCAATAGTCCTCGGTTTGCGGATGGATGGTCGGATCGCCATAGACTTCGGAGGTCGAGGCCTGAAAGATTTTGCATTTCAGCCGCTTCGCCAGCCCCAGCATGTTGATCGCGCCATGCACGCTGGTCTTGGTCGTCTGCACCGGATCGTGCTGGTAATGAACGGGCGAGGCCGGGCAGGCGAGGTTATAGATCTCGTCCACTTCCACAAACAGCGGGAAGGTCACATCGTGGCGCATGAACTCGAACCGCGGGTTGTTGTGCAGATGGTCAATATTGCGCTTGGTGCCGGTGAACAGGTTGTCGACGCACAAAACCTCGTGCCCCTGATCCAGAAGCCTGTCGCACAGATGCGAGCCTAAAAACCCGGCCCCACCGGTTACGAGAACACGTTTTCGACTGTCATAAAGGCGGGCCATTGCAAATCCTTAATCGTTAAATCCAAGCCAGCTTGTCACAGGGAAGCCGGGTCTAGGTTTGATTAGTAAACCGAAGATGTTTGAATTGCAGTAGATTTTGGTTTTTTGAGGGCGCGTGTGGTGTTGGAGCGTCTTCCTATCCATCCAATGCTTGATGCAGGGTATCAAACACGCGCCAGACCCGCCCCACAGGGCGCGAGGGTAATTGGGGCCGCTCGGAATGTAAGTTTGCCAGGCATGCTGTTTCAGTTTAATTAGCGCGTTGGCAGCTGCTCGTTTCTAGTGCTCTATAAGCGTTGCCAGAATTGAATAGCTTGATCGATAATCCGTGGATTTAGCAGAGCAAACGTTGTTGCGACGAGTACTAGAAAATACTCAATTACAAAGCTTCTTAATCGAGATAAAGATTTGACTATGAATTCGGCGATACTTTCTTGGCGTTGTCGTTTGAAATCCTCTTTATGGTGTTCGTACTCCCAAGACTCCAAACCGCCAAGGGGGTCTTCGTGTTCATAATTCGGATCTAAGTCCTTGTGATCATTCATTCTTTGTATGCTTGTCAGTGAGCGTTGCTTCCAGCGCACATTCATCTCCGTAAGTGTGTTGGAGATTGCCTGTGAAGCAGCTACTGAGCAGTGAAGAATAAAGATGAAAAAAAGAAGTAGAGTAACAAGCTGCCCAAAGGCTGCCAAGTCTGCCTGTACCACGGCTATGCGAAGCCCGAAGATGGACATTTCGCTACTCAAAAGTTCCGCATTTGCTACCGCGAAGGTAAAAAAAGCGCTAAAGTAAAGAGCCTTTCGAGTTTTGGTCAGGTTTTCGTGTTCAATAGCGGAAGTTAAGGGCACGTTGCTAAATTCTTTCCAAAATAGCTTCTTAAATAGAAAATTATACGTCCAACTCCTCCACAAACCGCGCGTTCTCCTGAATGTACTGGAACCGCAGTTCGGGTTTTTTGCCCATCAGACGCTCAACCAGATCGCCGGTCTCTCCGGGTTCGTCCTCGTCGATGGTGACCCGGATCAATTTCCGGGATTTGGGGTCCATCGTGGTCTCTTTCAGGTCCTTGGCGTCCATTTCACCCAGACCCTTAAAGCGCGAGACGTCGATCTTGCCCTTGCCGCCCAGACCTTTCTCAAGCCACTCATCCCGCTCGGCCTCATCCAGGCAGTAGACGCGCTTAGCGCCTTGGGTCAGGCGGTAGAGGGGCGGGCAGGCGAGGTACAGGTGGCCCGCGTCGATCATCGGGCGCATCTGGGTGAAGAAGAACGTCATCAGCAGCGCGGCGATATGCGCCCCGTCCACATCCGCGTCAGTCATGATGATGACCTTGTCATAGCGCAGGTCGTCGACGTTAAACTTGGTGCCAAGGCCCACACCCAGCGCTTGGGTCAGATCGTTGATCTCGGCATTGGTACCCAGTTTCGAACTGGCCGCGCCCAGCACGTTAAGGATCTTGCCGCGCAGGGGCAGCAGGGCCTGCGTTTTGCGGTCCCGGCCCATTTTTGCAGATCCGCCCGCAGAATCGCCTTCGACGATGAATAACTCCGTGCCATCGCGTGTTGAACTGGAACAGTCCACCAGCTTGCCGGGAAGACGAAGTTTCTTAGTGGCGGACTTGCGTTGTGTTTCCTTCTCGGCCCGTCGGCGCAGGCGTTCCTCAGCCCGCAGGATGAGGAAATCCAGGATCGCGCCGGCGGATTTCGTGTCGGCGGCCAACCAGTTGTCGAAATGGTCACGGACCGAGTTTTCGACCAGCCGCTGCGCCTCGACCGTGGCAAGGCGGTCTTTGGTTTGGCCCACGAATTCCGGTTCGCGGATGAAACAGCTGACCAGCGCGCAGCCGCCAGTGATCAGGTCATCACGGGTGATCTGCGCGGCCTTCTTGTTGTTGATCAGCTCGCCATACGCCTTGATCCCCTTGAGAATCGCGGCCCAGAACCCTGCCACATGGGTGCCGCCTTCGGGGGTGGGGACGGTGTTACAGTAGGACTGGATGAACCCATCGCGCGAGGGCGTCCAGTTGATCGCCCACTCGACCTTGCCGGGGGTTCCGAATTTTTCGTTGAAATCCACGGTGCCTGCAAAAGGTTGCTCGGCATAGGTGGACGAGCCGTTCATCGTCTCTTTCAGGTAGTCTGACAGACCGCCGGGGAAGTGGAAGGTGGCCTCGGTCGGTGTTTCCCCGTCGTCGATGGCGGATTTCCAGCGGATTTCAACGCCCGAGAACAGGTAAGCCTTGGAGCGGATGGATTTGAACAGCCGTGCGGGTTTGAACCGGTGATGGCCGAAGATGTCCGCATCCGCATGGAAAGTCACGGTGGTACCGCGCCGGTTGGGGGCCGCGCCGATCTTTTCAACCGGTCCCAGCGGAACACCCCGCGAGAACCGTTGTTCGAACAGCGTCTTGTCGCGCGCCACCTGTACGACCATTGAATCCGACAGCGCGTTCACCACGGATGCACCCACACCATGCAAACCGCCCGAGGTCTGATACGCCTTGCCCGAGAACTTACCGCCCGCGTGCAGGGTACACAGGATGACCTCAAGCGCGGATTTGTCGGGGAACTTGGGGTGCGGATCGATCGGAATGCCGCGCCCGTTGTCGCGGACCGTCAGGGCGTAGTCCTCATGCAGTTCAACCTCGATCCGGTTGGCGTGGCCTGCGACGGCCTCGTCCATCGAGTTGTCGAGGATTTCAGCCACCATATGGTGCAAGGCACGCTCATCGGTGCCGCCGATATACATGCCGGGGCGTTTGCGGACCGGTTCCAGCCCTTCAAGCACCTCGATCGAGGAGGCGTCATAGGTATTGGTCGCTTCGGGCGTCAACAGATCGTCGGGCATATGGGCTGCTCTTGTTTTTGAGTTTCCCCCATTATGGCAGGTGATGTGGTCCGGGGGAAGAGGGGCGCGAGGTGTTGTATAGGGTTTGGGTGGGCGTGCACCCAAACGAAATCTTCGCTGTACTGGTTACGTTGAGGATTTCGTTCGCCGGTTTGGCGGACGACGAAGCTGTCATCATCGGTCCGAGCTTAAAGCTTGGCACGCAGAATGGGTCACGCCCGGTTCTTCGCGGGCGCAAACCGGCTCAGCCCGCAAGATACGTTCTAAACCAAGCCACCATGCGTTCTTCGGCCAGCTTTGCCGCAGTCTCGTCGTAGCGCGGTGTTGTATCGTTGTGGAAGCCGTGGTTCACTCCCGGATAGATGTAGGCCTCGTAAACCTTATCGTTTTCTACCATTTCCTTTTCAAACGGAGGCCACATCGCATTGATGCGCTGATCAAGCGCGGCCAGCTGAACCATCAGCGGCGCTTGGATGTTGGGCACTTGGTCAGCGTCTGGAAATGAGCCGTAGAACGGAACGCCTGCCGACATTTCCGGGTAAGCGGCTGCAAGCCTGCTGACCACTCCGCCTCCGTAGCAGAAACCAGTTGCCCCGACCTTACCATTCGTTCCTTCCAACGACCGAAGATACTCAAAGCCTGCGAAGAAATCGTTCAGGAGTTGTCCCTGATCAAGCGTGCGCTGCATCTCCCGACCTTCATCATCGGTTCCCGGATACCCTCCGAGTGAGGAAAGCCCATCTGGACCCATTGCAACGAAGCCTGCCTTTGCGAGGCGACGCACGACGTCGCGGATGTAAGGGTTCAGCCCGCGGTTTTCATGAACGACAAGAATCGCAGCAGGTGGTCTGTCAGGGTTTATTTCAGTTGGCCGGACGAGATAAGCTGTAATGTCACCAGTGCCGTTCGGGCTCGGATAGACAATATCTTCACCTGCAATATCGGGATCGTCCTCAGCCACTTGCTGTGCAAGTGCGTAATTTGGCGAAAGCGTGCTGAGAATAGTCGCCGCCGTCAGCCCGCCGACGGCCCATTTACCAGCGCGATCGAGAAATTCTCGTTTCGAAATCTTGCCATGCGCATAGTAGTCGTAGAGATCTAAAAGGTCTTGGTCAAAGTCCGCCGCCGTCAGCCGGCGGGATGGCGTTGAATCGTTCATCCTTAAACTCCCAGTGCTTCTGCGTGATGCTGTTTCGTGTTTGCGATCGCCCATGATCACTTTCAGTCAACCCTGCAAGGATCTGAATTGTTGTTCCCTGCTCACTAGATAACGGACTGCCGTCAAAAAAACGTACCATGGGCCTATTCATTCAAACAATAAATGTTTGCGAGGGCGAACGCCGGTCCGCGCGAAACAGAAGTCAATTTAGGTACGCATCATAGGGTCAAAACGCGCGGCGGTGCGACGGACTTTATCGACGGCTTCGGGCTCTTTGCTGACACGCGTAGAATTTGTCTCGCCACCGCCCCAAAGCGCTCCTAGTCTCTGGGCGTCAAGTAAACACCATAACAGGACCCCAAATGAGTTGGATCAAAACCATCCCCTTCGCTGAGGCCACGGGCAAACTAAAGAAACTCTATGACCGGGTCACCGGGCCAGACAACAATGTGGACAACATTATGATGGCGCACAGCCTGCGGCCGCATTCGATGGAAGGCCACATGGCGATCTACAAGGCTGTGCTGCATCATTCGGGCAACAAGATCCCGAAATGGTTTCTCGAGGTGCTGGGCGTGTGGGTCAGTTCTCTGAACCGGTGCGGTTATTGCGTGGAACATCATTTCGCGGGTTTGCAGCGGTTGCTTGGCGATGAGGCGCGGGGCAGTGCGATCCGGGCGGCGATTGAGGCGCGCGATCCGGCTGCCGCCCCGTTGGATGCAGCGCAGGTGGCTGCCATGATCTATGCCCGTAAACTGACCGAAACGCCCGGCGACATGGTTGAGGCGGATGTAATCGCCCTGCGCGAGGCGGGGTGGGACGACGGAGAAATCCTTGAGATCAATCAGGTCTGTTCGTACTTCTCTTATGCGAACCGGACGGTTCTGGGGTTGGGGTGTTCAACCGATGGCGATGAGTTGGGTTTGTCGCCCAACAATTCCGACAACCCCGACGATTGGGGGCATCGTTAAAAGACCAGAAAGGTCAGGCCGTTTGGACCCAATCCAGAATGGCCCGTGCAACGTCGCGCGGTTTTTGGTGATGCAGCCAGTGGTCAGTGCCAGGGATCGTGATGCGGGTCAGGTTGGGCGCGAAGGTTTCCAAGCCTTCTGTCGCCTCAGGCAAAAGGGCTTTGTCATCCGGTCCCCAAAGCAACAAATGCGGGCATCGGACGTGCAGCCGATCCAGCGGCAGATCCGGCAGGTCTGTTGCGGGCAACCCCGGCTGTGCGACAACCAGCGGAGAGGCGCGATACCAGTTCAGCATCGCCTCTAACCGGCCTGATCGCGCCCATTCGGTTCGGTATTCGGCCATGCGGCTTTCAGTCAGCCAATCCAACCCCATGCCGTGGCGAAAGAACCTTTCAAGCAATGCAAAGTTGTTTTCGGACAGTTTTTGTGCCGCATCCGGCGCCCGCAGTTGGTTGATGTATTGCGAGGCTTCTGATTGCGCACCACCTGCGGCCATGGCGCGTTGAAACGGAACCGGATGTACACCGTTTGCGATGATGAGCCGATCAACAAGATCAGGCCGAAACATGGCAAGGCCATAGGCCACCGATGCACCCCAATCATGGCCCAGCACAGCCAAAGGTGCACCGTGGGTCTCAATCAAAGCGGCCATGTCGGACACCAGTTGAGATAGGGCATAGTGCTGTACCCCTTCAGGGCACCAGCTTTGGCCAAATCCACGTTGGTCCGGAGCAATGCAGTAGAAGCGATCCGCCAGATAAGGGGCCAGATCTGCCCACGCACCGCCGTATTCCGGGAAACCATGCAGCATCAAAAGCGATGGCGCGTCAGGGTTGCCCCAGGTTCGGACGCAAAAGGACTGACCATTCAGATCGGCAAATGACGTGTGCATTGGAACCTCTGATCCAGAGTGGAATTTTTGGGTTTTTGAGGCATCAATTTGACACCAATCAAAGCGCATTTGCGACCTTTCTGCTAGCCCAATTTCAGGACAGTAGAAAAAGGAAAAGATGTATGGAAGCCATTGCTCCGGTCGAAGCAAAATCCCCTCAGATCAAAGTCGTAGAGGCCAAGGCGGCAAACGCGGCAGAGCCAAGCCCCGAGAAGATCCGGCAGGCGTTCGAAAGCGGAAAATACCCTTATGGCCGCAAGATGGCGCGGTCGACCTATGAGGCGCAGAAGGCAAGTCTGCAGGCGGAGCTTTTGAAGGTTCAGCTGTGGGCGCAGGATACAGGGCAGCGGTTTGTTCTTCTGTTCGAAGGTCGCGATGCCGCTGGCAAGGGTGGCACAATCAAACGGTTCATGGAGCATCTGAATCCGCGTCAGGCCCGTGTGGTTGCACTGAACAAACCGACCTGGGAAGAGAAGGGGCAATGGTACTATCAGCGTTACGTTCAGGAACTGCCGACCGTTGGCGAAATGGTGTTCTATGACCGGTCCTGGTACAACCGCGCGGGTGTTGAGCGGGTGATGGGGTTCTGCTCGCCCAACGAGTATCTGGAATTCATGCGACAGACGCCGGAACTGGAGCGGATGCTGGTACGCTCGGGTATTCAGCTGTACAAGTACTGGTTCTCGGTCACGCAGGAAGAGCAACAGCGTCGTTTCAAAAGCCGCGAAACCGACCCGCTGAAGCAGTGGAAGCTGTCGCCGATCGACAAGGCCAGCCTTAGCAAATGGGATGATTATACCGAGGCGAAAGAGGCGATGTTTTTTTACACGGATACCGCAGACGCGCCCTGGACGATCATCAAGTCGAATGACAAGAAACGCGCGCGCCTGAATTGTATGCGTCATTTCCTTTCGACGCTGGATTATCCGGGCAAGGACTTGAACGTCGTAGGGGACCCTGATCCATTGATCGTTGGACAAGCCCACCACGTCATTCACCGGTCCGAGCATATTCTGGGCGCAACATTGCATCCGGATGCCCGCTAATCCTCAACGCGCCCGCTTTCCTAGCAGGAGCGGGCGCTTGGGTCTCACAATGAAATTTTACTGATCCGCTCTTGTCCCGCGTCAAGCCCGCGCATATGGCTGGTGCAATGACAAAAGTGATGACATACCCCGCCCATTTTCGGGCGATTGCCGTGCTTGGCTTGCCGTTGGTCGGCGGCCATCTGGCGCAGTTTGCCATCGGTTTGACCGATACAATCATGCTGGGCTGGTACGGGGTCGAGGCACTGGCTGCGGTCACGTTGGCCAGCAGCTATTACTTTGTGCTGTTTTTGTTTGGGGCCGGGTTCGGCTGGGCGGTCATGCCAATGGTTGCCACAGCTGCGGCGGAAGGGGATGAAACCAGTATTCGACGCTCGACCCGCATGGGGCTTTGGCTGTCGTTGCTCTATGCGGTAGTGGTCATGCCGTTGCTGTGGTGGTCTTTTCCAATCCTGATCGCCATGAAGCAGGAGCCACAAGTTGCTGAGACCGCATCCGAATATCTGCGCGTTGCTGGTTGGGGGTTGTTTCCGGCCCTTATCGTGATGGTGCTCAAATCCTACCTTGCGGCTTTGGAGCGAACGCAGATCGTGCTCTGGATCACAGTCGCGGCGGCATTTGTGAACGCGGTGACCAACTATGCGCTGATCTTCGGCAATTGGGGCGCGCCGGAGCTGGGCGTGATGGGGGCAGCGATCGCCTCAATCGCGACGCAGGTCGTTTCGCTGATCGCTGTTGTCATCTACGTGGTTCGAACGCTGCCGGAGCACAGCCTTTTCCGGCGTTTCTGGCGACCGGATTGGGAGATGTTCGCCAGTGTGTGGAAGCTTGGGGTGCCGATTGGCCTGACCACTCTGGCCGAGGTGTCTTTGTTTGCGACATCAGCTGTGATGATGGGGTGGCTGGGACAGGTTCCGCTGGCAGCGCATGGGATCGCGCTGAACCTCGCTTCGGCCACGTTCATGGTGCATCTGGGGTTGTCAAATGCGGCTACTATCCGGGCCGGTAATGCACTGGGACGTCGGGATCGGGCGCATCTGGAGAAAGGCGCAATTGCGGTAACGGGCATGTCGCTGGTTATGTCCGTGGTGACCGTCATCCTGTTTCTGACCTGTGCCGAACCCTTGATTTCCCTGTTCATGGAGGCAGACGATCCGCAGCGCGGACAAATCCTTGCCATTGGAACCGGGTTGCTTGCCATGGCGGCGTTGTTTCAGTTGGTGGACGGTGCTCAGGTCATAGCGCTGGGCCTGCTGCGCGGGTTGCAGGATGCCAAGATTCCCATGGTCATGGCAGCGCTCAGCTATTGGGTGGTGGGTATCCCGGCGTCGTACTATTTCGGTTTCGTCCGGCAGATGGACGGCATTGGTATCTGGCTGGGGCTTGTGCTTGGCTTGGCATTTGCTGCCGTGCTTCTCATGGCCCGGTTCTGGATGCATTCGGTGCGGCAAATGCCAGCAGCGGCTGAGCCTGCTTAGTCTTTACTCAGCCGATCTGCTTTTTTCCGAACCAGAACGGTGCGCAGGTCATGCATCGCCATCAGCAGCCTGTCTGTTACATCCTCAAGCTGGGCGTCTGTTGCCTTGGACTGAACCCATTGTGTGGTCAGGTTCAGATGGTCGACGGCACGGTGTATGTCGTCAATGTCACGCTGCGCCAGCAGTGCCCGGCGTTCTTCCATCCAACGGTGGATTTCGGCCTGATCACGCTCTGAAAGGGTCCGCTGCCCCTGCGGTTTGACGTCGCCGTTGCGAATGTTGATGACTGCGATCTGGTCCATCTCAATCCGGCGTTGGCGATTTTCCGTATCGACCCGAAACACCGCAGCTCCGTTTTCACGGATGCGAAAGTAATATTCGGGAAGATCGGCGGACATGGTCACCTCAGTGATGCACAGAAACGCTGAATGCGGCTGCAGGCCTCGGTCAGCGCCGCATCGGACGTAGCGTAGCTGACCCGGAAATTCGGCGAAAGGCCAAAGGCCGCGCCAAAGACAACAGCAACATCTGCCTCTTCCAACAGGGCAGTAGCAAAAGCTTCGTCCGTGTCGATGACCGTTCCGGCGGGTGTTGTTTTGCCAATCAACCCGGCAATTGAAGGATAAACATAAAACGCACCCTCCGGCGTCGGGCAGGTGACGCCGTCGATCTCGTTCAGCATCCGCACGACCAGATCACGGCGGCGTTTGAACATCTCGTTATTCGGGGCCAGAAAATCCTGCGTGCCGTTCAACGCCTCAACTGCGGCCCACTGGCTGATCGTACAAGGGTTCGAGGTGGATTGAGACTGGATTTTGCGCATTGCCGCGATGATCTCGACCGGACCCGCTGCATAGCCAATGCGCCAACCGGTCATGGCGTACGCTTTGGAAACCCCATTGCAGGTGAGTGTACGGTCATACAAGCCGGGTTCCACTTCGGCAGGTGTGCAAAACTCGAATCCGTCATAGGCGAGGTGCTCGTACATGTCGTCCGACATGATCCAGACATGCGGATGGCGCATCAGGACGTCGGTCAGCGCCTTCAACTCGTCACGGCTGTAACCGGCACCTGTCGGGTTCGAGGGAGAGTTGAAGATGAACCATTTTGTCTTTGGGGTAATCGCAGCTTCAAGCTGTTCTGCGGTAAGCTTGAAATTGTTCTCCAGCGTTGTCGCAACCATAATCGGCGTACCGCCCGCAAGCGTCACCATGTCCGGGTAGCTCACCCAGTAGGGCGTGGGAATGATGACCTCGTCACCTTCGTTCATTGTCGCCATCAAGGCGTTGTACAGCGTTTGTTTGCCGCCGGTTCCGACCGAAATCTGAGCAGGGGTGTAGTCCAGGCCATGATCGCGCTTCATCTTGGCGCAGGCCGCTTGTTTGAGTTCCGGAATGCCGTCTGGCGCGGTGTACTTGGTCTTGCCTGCCGCAATAGCTTCAACAGCGGCATCTTTGATGTTCTGAGGCGTGTCGAAATCCGGCTCTCCCGCGCTCAGACGGATGACATCGCGACCGGCGGCCTGCAGTTCGGCTGCCTTGGCTGTCATGGCGATGGTGGGCGAAGGTTTAACGCGTGACAGTGTCGCAGACAGGAAACTCATGGTCGGCCTCGGTTTGTATGTTCAACCTGACTGTCATAGGGTGCGCCCGAAAGACGTTCAAGCCGTATAGAAACTCTGAGTTGGAGATCCGAATGACTGATGAAAACGACTGGTATGGTCCGGATTCTGCGACATTTGGAGACCGTCTGGCTGGCGCGCGCGAAGCTGCCGGAATGACCCAGGCGCAATTGGCGCGACGCCTTGGTGTCAAAAAGGCGACCGTTGCTGATTGGGAAAACGACCTGTCCGAGCCGCGCGCAAACCGCCTGTCGATGATGGCTGGGATGGTCAATGTTTCAATCATGTGGCTTTTGACTGGCGAAGGCGAAGGTATGGACGCACCGGTGGACGAGGGCGAAGGCGGAATGGAGTTATCAACTGCCGTGGCTGAATTGCGCGCCATTCGCGGTGAAATGCGCGCCTGCGCCGAGCGCGCGGCGCGGCTGGAAAAGAAAATGCGGCTGATGCTGGAGCAACGACATTGAGCGAACAGCGGGATGTGCGCATCAAGCGCATGAAAATGCGCTCGATGCGGCGCGGGATCAAAGAGATGGATATTATTCTTTCCGCGTATGCGGATCGTAATCTCGCGGATATGGATGACGCCGGATTGGATTTCTATGACGCGCTGCTTCATGAAAATGATCAGGATCTCTATCAATGGGTGACCGGACAGGTTCAGCCCCCCAGCCAGTTTGCCGATCTCGTTTCGGAAATCGCGCAAACGTTTCAAAAATAAAGACAATTCAAGCTTAACCGATTTTTCGGATTTTCGGTTCATCGTGTCTCAAACAGCACGACTGAATCGGAGGGTCGGATGAGTATGGAAATGAAGGTCTCCGGACCGGAAACCAAGGGGTTCATGACCAGCTATCTTGAGGCGCTGGCCCTTGTGGAACGGTTGCACCGGTTGCTGCTGGACGTCATCAAGGATGAGTTTGAGCGCGTCGGTGTCTTGGAAATCAACGCCGTACAGGCACTTCTACTGTTCAATATCGGTGATCATGAGGTCACAGCCGGTGAATTGAAAAGCCGTGGCTACTATCAGGGTAGCAATGTCAGCTACAACCTCAAGAAACTGGTTGAGATGGGATATATGCACCACCAACGCTGTGAGATCGATCGCCGCTCGGTGCGCGTGCGCCTGACGCCGCAAGGCCGCGAGATCCGGAATATCGTCTCGGACTTGTTTGCCCGCCACGCCGAAGGTCTGCAGGGACGGGGCGTGCTGGAACTGGATGGCATCGAGGACATCACAACCTCTCTGCGTCGCGTGGAACGGTACTGGACCGATCAAATCAGGTATATCTATTGATCAGGGGCGTGCATCTGACAGAACGAGGCTGTCCAACTCTCGGATCAATTTGCGGGTCATGGCGTCTGCATAGGCTTCAAAACCCAGCGCGACTTCAACGAATGCGTTTGGGCCGGAAATAACCCAGGCATTGTAATACGCCGACAATTCCCCAACTTGCACATAACGGCGGTCACCTGAACTTGGATCATCCGCTCCAATCACAAGCCCGTTGATAGTAATACCGCTGCCGCGCAACGCTGTTCTGACATCTCGGGGATGGGGCCCAAGGTTGTGTTTGCCATCACCTGACAAATCCAAGGTTCGCCGCCAACAGGTCTTTTGCTGGTTCAACAACTCAGCTCCAAATGCCATTGCCGCCCCCACCGCCGTTCCTTCTGCGGTTGACCGCCGCGATGTCTGGATGAGGCGCGTACTGATGGCGTTCAGATCGGCCGAGGTTTGGATCTCAGTCCAGTTGAGCAGCACCCTTTCGTGCCCTGGTTCCGTCCATTCATAGACCGCCAACCTCATGGATGTTGAACCATTGGCCAGCATCAGTTGACTGACCTCAGGATCGCGCAGAGCAGCGGCCAGACCCTCCAGCTGCAACCTGTATTCACCGCTATCGACAGATGCCGACACATCCAGACCCAAAGCCAAGGCGTGACGGCATTGCGCAAGGGCAGGTCCTGACAGCAGGCAGAACAGAATGACCAGCAGGCGCGTCTTCATTGGCCGTGGACCTGCACTGCGCCAATTTGCAGCCCGCTCAGTTCCCGTTCCAGTTTTCGGCGCATCGCGCGTTCGAAGTCTTCAAAGCCTTGTGCGACTTCCAGAAAAGCGCCCGGGCCATGCAGGACGTTGTTTTCGAAAAAAGGGATGAGGAAAAGCTCCCCTTCGAAATCAGCGGCGTTTATCACCAAACCATTAACGACGATGTCATGACTAAAGAACCGCTGATATGCGATCTGCGGTCCGTAACCGTCATTGTTGGACCCGTCTCCTGACAGGTCTATGGTGTGAAACAGACACGAAGGCGCGGTTTGGAACAGTTCGGCCCCAAACCGCAAGGCGTGACCCATAGCCGTGGCCGAGCCTTCATTGGACCGGATCGACTGACTTATCCGGGTCGCTGCAGCCACCAAATCTCCGTGATTTTCGATCAAGCGCCAGTTTAGAATAACGTGCTGTGTAGACTGCCCGCTCCATTCATAAACGGCCAGCGCAACAGGTAGAGGAGATGAGAAGAAAGCGTCTTGCACCTCAGGTGCCAAAAGCGCTGCGGCCAGTCCCTGTCGCTGCAAAAGGTCTTCTGCGTCATCGACCGAGACCGAAATGTCCATTGCAAGCGCAAGCGCCAAACGACATTGTTCAGCCCGCAAAGGGCTGGCCAACAGGGCCAACCCCATCGTTATGATCCGCCGGATCACCAGTGGCCGGTGCTCTCCATGCTGGCCCAGGGTTCGGCCGGTTCCAGCGCGTCGCCATTTTGAAGCAGCTCGACCGAGATATTGTCCGGAGAACGGACAAAAGCCATGCGACCGTCTCGTGGTGGGCGGTTGATGGTCACACCATTGTCCTGCAGATGCTGGCAGACCTCGTAGATGTTGTCGACGCCGTATGCCAGATGGCCAAAATGCCGACTGTCGCTGGGCAGCTCGTTGTCACCATCCCAGTTGTATGTCAGTTCGATTGGGGCGTCTTCTTGCCCCGGAGGCGCCATGAAAATCAGCGAGAATCGCCCGGCCTCACTGTCATATCGACGTGTTTCTTTAAGTCCCAGCAGTTCATAAAACGCCATGGATTTTTCCAGGTCTTTCACGCGGACCATAGTGTGTAGATATGTCAGCGCCATGTTGGCCATCCTTCTTTGATTTATTTTGCCAGCAACTTAGCGCACTGGTTTGGCCTGTCGAGGGCGCCGTGCGGCCTAAAACGAAATTAGAGCGCGTTGCGGCATATATCGCGGTTCCGGTGTCAGGGTTCGCGATATATAGTAGGAGGCGACTCATTGCCAGAAAGGAAGATTTGATGCCGCTGTCCGCTGACCAACAGGCCGAGATCGAGGCGCAACGCGCTCAATCGCATCCCACACGTCGCGTGGTATCAGCCGGAATGGAAGACCGTTTGTACACCGCGCATCAGGTTCTGGATCACGGGTTTGTCCGCGTGATCGACTATATGGGCGATGACGCCGCGATCTGTCAGGCGGCCCGTGTGTCTTATGGCAAAGGCACAAAATCGGTTCAGAACGACGAAGGGTTGATCCGGTATCTGATGCGGCACTGGCACTCGACCCCGTTTGAGATGTGCGAGGTCAAACTGCACGTAAAACTGCCGGTTTTCGTGGCGCGCCAATGGATTCGGCACCGGACAGCAAATGTGAACGAATACTCCGCGCGGTATTCTATTCTGGACCGTGAGTTTTACATCCCTGCACCTGAACATGTGGCGGCGCAGTCTGAGGTGAACAATCAGGGTCGCGGGTCAACTTTGGAAGGTGAAGAAGCCGCGCGTGTATTAGAAATACTGAAGGCCGACAGCACCCGCTGCTATGACAATTACGAAGCCCTGATCAGCCAGGACGGGCAACAAGGTTTGGCGCGTGAGTTGGCCCGGATGAACCTTCCTGCCAATATCTACACGCAATGGTACTGGAAGGTGGACCTGCACAACCTGTTCCATTTCCTGCGCTTGCGCGCGGACCCGCATGCGCAATATGAAATCCGCGTATATGCCGATGCGATGTGCAAGATTGTCGCCGACTGGGTGCCGTTTGCTTACAAAGCGTTCGAGGATTACCGGTTGGGTGCAGTCAACCTATCCGCTCAGATGGTGGAGAGCCTTCGGAACATGCTGGCGGGCGAGACGGTCACGAAGGAAAGCTCGGGCATGACCGCCCGTGAATGGCGCGAGTTTGAAGAGATTATTCGCAAGTAACGGCTTCTGACGCATAGCGATTGTCTATACATCTTGTCATGGAACCGTTACATTGGTTCCATGATGCGCATTTTGAAACCCGCCCTCCTGTGTCTGATTTCAGTTGTGGCTTTGCCCGTACAGGCGCAGTCACCTATCGCTGAAATTCTGTGTGAACCCACACCCAGGTTGCACGAAAAGCTCAAGGGACAGTTCCGTTCCCAGCGCGTGGCAACCGGCATTCGCGGACCTGAACAAATCATGGAGGTCTGGTCAAACCAGCGCGGCGACTGGACGATGGTCGTGACCTATGCAACCGGAACGTCCTGCATCGTTGCCATGGGCGACAACTGGACCGCTCATGACAAGCCGAAGCCCGCGCGAGGGTAATGGAACAAATCCGGTGGGGGGCGGATGACGGCCGGAAATTGGCCGCCATCCTAAACTGTTTCACGCCGCGCAGTGCGGGGGTGTTTTTACAACGGCTTTAAATCAGCTGCCATTTGGCGGCCATCGCGTCCGTCCTGCAACTCGTACGAGACTTTTTGGTTGTCTGCGAGTCCGGTGAGGCCGGACCGTTCTACGGCCGAGATATGAACAAACACATCTTTGCCCCCTTCATCAGGGGCAATAAATCCATAGCCTTTAGTGGTATTGAACCATTTCACGGTGCCGGTTGGCATGTCCCGTGTCTCCTTCTACTTACGCATTGTCCCACAAATTGGTGGGGGCTGTGGTCAGCGTCATCGTAAACCCCACTGTTTCGCGTTCGCAGAACAGTCCAATTCACATGTTTCGCCTTTTTCAACATTGCACGGTGAAGTAAAAAATCAAGAATAACTGCCAAAAACTGGCGTGATTGCACAAAATCGAAGCACGAGCAGGAGTATCAAAGAAATGAAGCTTTATGGGTTAAAGACCTGTGACACCTGTCGTAAGGCGCTGAAATCTTTGCCAGATGCGGTCTTTTTCGACGTTCGAAGTGACGGCGTGCCGGATCCGGTGCTGTCGCAGGCTTTTGCCGAATTCGGCAATGCTCTGCTCAACACAAGATCAACCACCTGGCGCGGGCTGGACGAGAGTCAGCGTGCAAAAGCACCGTTGGAGCTTTTGAAGGAACATCCGACGTTGATGAAGCGTCCGTTGATCGAAGATAACGGTCGGCTGCTGTTGGGGTGGACCGCTGAAACGCGGGGTCAGCTTGGCATTTCCTAAACGGGTGCTTATCTGCCAATGGTCAAGAATGAGGATTTTCTATGCGCAATGCCGCAATGATTTTGGGCGTTATTGCCGGTTTGATCGGTATGATTGTCGGTTTTTTGGGTATGCCAGGGTGGTTGTGGTTGACCAGGTTGGCGAGATAGATGGCGTTCTGAGCCAAGTCGACAACCCCGGCCTGATCCAGGCCCTTTCGATCATCGCGCCTTTGTTGGCGATTGCCGGTGGCGCAATGGCGCCTGCGCGGGCTTTGATCGGTGGGGTTTTGTTGCTGATCTCAGCAGGTGCGATGTACTACGCGTTTGGGTTTGGTGTCTTCACCATGTTCCCGATTGCCTTCGCCGGTGTGGCGGGCGTGCTTGGGCTGGCGGCAGGAAAACCGGATCAGCCCAAGGCACATTTCTAGATCACTTCAGGTGCAGGATCCGGTCAACCGAGAGCGGGCCTGAACCATGAATGACAATCACAGCCAGCAGGAAAGTCCAAAGCGTCCGGTCATCCAGTAAGCTTATGTTGTTGGTAAAATAGCTGCCCAACTCGGTTCCGTGGCCGGTCACATCCACAATGGTCTGGACCCAGACAAATCCAATCATGCCCAGGGCGGCAAATCGCGACAGCAGACCGATGACGATCAGGGCTGGCAGCAGAAATTCCGCCCATGTGCCTGCAACGGCCACAGCCCAGTGGAAGATGCCAAGTTGCGAGCTGTCATAGCTGACGGCTTCCATCGCTTTGGGGAAAATTTGCACGTAGGCCCCATCCGATGGACGCAGAAACCCAAAGATACCGCTGCCCAGCTTGGTTGTTGCCGAGTTCCAGTAGTACACAAGCAACGTCGCGGCAAAGACCAGCCGAGCCAAGCTTGGTGTGAGCCAGCCGGAGGTCACGCCCAACCGTCCCAGGGTGTTGTTGTGCAATGAGATCAGCGCAGTCATGTCTTCGGCCTTTCGATAGTCACAGAGGTTATTGCACCGCCCTGTAAAAGCAGTGCCAGAGTGGTTCCGAGGTCAAATTCCGGGGATTCAGCGGCGGTTTTCTCAAACGCCGATCCGATCGTGTCCCCATTTTGCATATGCGCAATCCAGTTCGCCCCGCCCACTGGCAGCAAATGAGGCTCAGGGTCGTATTCGGCGCGCGTGATCAGCACATCCTCGGCTTGCGGTTGAGGCTTCGGGGCATTGGCCACAGAGTTAAAGCGCCAGATCGCATGGATGGGCCACTTTGACCGGATCACGTGCATAGATGGCGCAAACTGCAACTTGGCCTGCATGACCTGTTCGGGGTCTACAGCCAATGCCTCAGCCGGTGCAGGTTGGCTGTCGGCCGCGTGATAGGACCGGCGCAGGGCCAGTTCCAACCGGGCTATGTCGGGCAAGTATCCAAGGTGCGAAAGCTGCTGCATCCCCGCCAGAAAATCGGGAAACGCCTCACCGTAGAACATCATAAGCGGTGAGGATGGCGGATGCTGGCGCAAGAAAATCCCGGCCAGTCCGTCCATGTTCTGAGTACCCAACAGTTTAGCGACCACTGGGAACGCCTGATGCATCGCTTCGGTCAGAGAAACAGCAACGTTGTTGCGATAAACGCTGAACCTGCGCCCAGCCGGTTGCGCGTCGGCGTCCAGCAGACCGGATGGAACCGGCGCTGAAGCATCCATCATGGCGGCGCGGAACTCGGACTGAGATACGCTCATGCCGGTACCCGGTCCAATGCGGTCTGAGCGCGAACAGCTTCTTCGCGCAACACCGGCCAGTCGGGTACATCGGTGTCCCACTCGACCAGCAGCGGCTTGGGGCCCGACCGTTCGAGAACATAGTCGAGCAGGGCCCAGACCGGATCAACCACTTCGCGCCCATGGCTGTCGATCAGCAATGGATGGCCGTGTTCATCTTCGTCCTCATCATGGCCTCCCAGATGAATTTCACCCACTTTTTCAAGTGGATAGGCGTCTATGTAGCCTTGAGGTGAAAAGTCGAGATTGGTAGCCGAAACAAAGACGTTGTTCACGTCCAGCAACAAGCCACAGCCAGTGCGTTTGGCAATCTCTCGTAAGAAATCAGGTTCCGACCAGGTGCTTTCTTCAAAAGCCAGATAGCTGGACGGGTTTTCAAGGAGCATCTGCTGCCCAACGGTGTCTTGCACCTGATCGATGTGCTCGCAGACCCGTGTCAGCGTCTCGTCCGTGTAAGGAAGCGGCAGGAGGTCGTTATAGAAATGGCTGTCGTGGGTGGACCAGGCCAGATGTTCGGAAAAGCTGGCGGGTTTCAGCCAGCCGATCAGATGTTTCAGTCGGGTAAGGTGATCTGGGTCCAAGGGGCCTTCGCCGCCGATGGACAGCCCAACGCCATGGACTGAAATCGGAAAATGTTCGGACAGGTGGCGCAGCTGAGCCAAGGGACGTCCGCCATCGCCCATATAATTCTCGGCGTGAATTTCCAGCCATGCAACGGGCTGCGCGTGGTCAAGTATCTGAGCGAAGTGTTGCGGCTTGTACCCCACACCCGGCGCTGCGGGCAGGCGATTCGAGCGGAGCGCATCATCCAACATGGGTCAGTTCCTTGATCACGAAAGGGAAGGGGCGGGCGATCTGGCCCGCCCCTCTGAATTCGTTTGGTCGACCTTATGCCGGCAGGTCGCGATCCAGTGCTTCCAGCGAACCTTTCCGCGGAGTGCCGTCTGCTTCGGCCGGCAGTTCGATGTCAGCACATGTTCCGGCGTCAACCAGGGTCCATGCGTTGCCCTGATAGTCAACGGTCGAGGTGCCCGCGCATGTGGTGCCGGGACCTGCGGCGCAGTCGTTCTGACCGGCCAGCGATACGCCATAGCACTTTTCTTTGGCTTGCGCGGTTGCTGTGGTTGCAGCGCCCGATACTGCGGCTGCGACTGCGGTTGCGATAACCAGGGACTTAGCTGTGTTCGACATCTCGGTAATCCTCTTGATGACAGGGTATGTCTGCTTGTGACACTGACAAAACTAGTGGCTTGTCGGCCAGAGTTGAATTCACGAGCCCGTGTCTCACAAGCGCGTCAGGGGGCGGCACGCCCTCTTGAAGCCTAATACATTGTTTTTGATGAAGAAAGAGTGAAATGTTACAATCCGGCCCCGTTTCAAGGGCCGGATTTCCAGCGATATGCCGCTGATTGTTACAGCAGATCTGGTGGTGTGGCGGCTTGCGAAAGCTCATTTGTTACAACATCAAGCGGTTGAACCTGCGTCTGTTTTTCACCCAGACGCCGGACACTGACGGTGCGTTCTTCAACTTCGCGGTGACCAACGGCCAGAATCACCGGCACTTTGCCAACCGAGTGCTCGCGGACCTTGTAGTTGATCTTTTCGTTGCGAATATCGGCCTCTGCACGGACACCAGCGGCTTTGAGAGTCTCAACAACTTCGCTCACGTATTCGTCCGCCTCAGACGTGATCGAGGCGACAACGACCTGACGTGGGGCCAGCCAGAAGGGCAGCTTGCCTGCGTGTTCTTCGATCAGAATGCCGATAAAGCGTTCGAACGAACCCAATGTTGCCCGGTGCAGCATGACAGGGCGGTGTTTGCCGCCGTCCGCACCGATATAAGTCGCATCCAGGCGTTCAGGCAGAACAAAGTCCACCTGATGCGTTCCGCATTGCCAGTCCCGGCCAATTGCGTCGGTCAGAACAAATTCCAGCTTCGGACCATAAAAGGCACCTTCACCGGGGTTGAGCTCCGGTTCGATCCCAGCCGCACGGGTCGCGCTGAGCAGGGCAGCTTCGGCCTTGTCCCACACCTCATCCGATCCAGAGCGCTTTTCGGGCCTATCCGAAAACTTGACCGAGAATTTTTCAAACCCGAGGTCTTGGTAGATCTCGGACAGGAAGCGAATGAACTCGGCAGTCTCGGATTCAATCTGATCCTCGGTGCAGAAGATGTGACCATCATCCTGTGTAAAACCACGCACACGCATAATGCCATGCAATGCGCCCGACGGCTCATAGCGGTTGCACGATCCGAACTCTGCCATCCGCAGCGGCAGGTCGCGATAGGATTTCAGACCTTGATTGAAGATCTGCACGTGGCAAGGGCAGTTCATCGGCTTCAGGGCGTTGATCGCCTTTTCGCGCGCATGTTCTTCGTCCACTTCGACGATAAACATATTTTCCTGATACTTGTCCCAGTGACCCGAAGCTTCCCACAGTTTGCGGTCAACGACCTGAGGCGTGTTCACCTCGACATAGCCGCCTTTGCGTTGCTGGCGGCGCATGTAGTCCTGCAATTGCGTGTAGACGGTCCAACCGTTGGGATGCCAGAAGATCTGCCCGGGGGCCTCTTCCTGCATGTGGAACAGGTCCATCTCGCGGCCCAGTTTGCGGTGGTCGCGTTTGGCAGCCTCTTCCAACATGTGCAGGTGGGCTTTCAGCTTTTCCTTACCTGTGAAGGCCACGCCATAGATGCGCTGCAACATCGCGCGGTCACTGTCGCCACGCCAATAGGCACCAGCGATCGACATCAATTTGAACGCGTCGCCCGGCACCTGACCGGTGTGTTGCAGGTGCGGACCGCGGCACAGATCCTGCCAATGGCCGTGCCAGTACATGCGCAGCGGCTCGTCGCCCGGAATGGCTTCGATCAGTTCGACTTTGTAGGGTTCGTTATTGGCCTTATAGAACTCGATCGCGCGCTGACGGTCCCAGACCTCGGTTGTCACGGGATCGCGCTTGTTGATGATCTCTTTCATCTTTTTCTCGATGAGGCCAAGATCTTCGGGTGTGAACGGTTCCGTGCGGTCAAAGTCATAATACCAGCCATTGTCGATCACGGGGCCGATGGTGACTTTGGTGGCAGGCCAGATTTCCTGAACAGCTCGCGCCATGATGTGCGCCAGATCGTGGCGGATCAGCTCGTTGGCCTGTACTTCATCCTTCATGGTGTGGATGGCGATCTGGGCGTCAGCGTCAATGGGCCATTGCAGATCCCAGTGCTGGCCGTTTACCGTGGCCGAGATGGCCTTTTTGGCCAATGAAGTTGAAATATCGGCAGCCACCTGCGCAGGTGTAACGCCTGCGTCATAGTTGCGTGCATTGCCATCGGGAAAGGTGAGAGAGACGGATTTCGAATCCAGGGCCATATCGGCTCTCCTCGTCGGTTTGGCGCCCACTGAACGCCCGGTTGCGGGTTATTTGCGTTCGGCTCGTTTGGCAGGTGGTTGATCCTGTGTCAAGGGCAGGAGCGAGGGGCCAGCCCCTCGCGCACCCCGAGGTATTTTGAGCCAGATGAAGAGGGATCCGGGAATTGCACTTGGGTACGTGGCGTGCATGATGCTGCGAAAGGAAAGAGGATTTCATGGCAGCAACAAGTTTTCTGGAAACCGCGCAAGGCCGACGGTTGGCCTATCACAAAAGCGAGGGCGCGGGACCGACCATCGTTTTTTTGGGCGGGCTGATGTCGGATATGGAAGGCACCAAGGCCGTACATCTGGAGGCCTGGGCACAGGCGCGGGGGCAGGCGTTTTTGCGGTTTGACTATTCGGGGCATGGTGAAAGCTCTGAGGCATTTACCGATGGGTGTATCGGTGATTGGCACGAAGATACTGTTGCGGCCGTGACGGCGCTGACTGATGGGCCGTTGATTGTTGTGGGATCCTCCATGGGCGGGTGGCAGGCATTGTTGTTGGCCAAAGCGATGCCGGACCGGATTGCGGGCATGGTCACAATTGCGGCTGCGCCGGACTTTACAGAAGATGGTTACTGGGCGGCATTCAGCGACGAGCAAAAGGCGACGCTGGACAAAGTTGGTCAGGTGGAACTGCCTTCTGACTATATGGAACCCTACATCATCACCAAACGAATGATCGAAGACGGGCGGCAGCGATTGGTTCTGCGGGATCCGCTTCATCTGCCCTTCCCGGTGCGTTTCCTGCAGGGAACGGCCGATACGGCGGTGTCGACTGAAACCGCAGTGCGGCTGTTGGATCACGCGACCGGGCCCAATATGCGCCTGTTGCTGGTCAAAGATGCGGACCATCGCTTTTCGGACGGCCCCTGTCTGGGGTTGATTGAAGACGCGGTGCTGGATGTAGTGGGAGGCAACTGATGCGGCGTTTGGGCTGGATGCTTGGGCGGTTTCTGCTTGCGCTGATTGTCGTCGGCGGCCTCATCTATTGGTTCGGGCCGCGTGAGGAGGTTGATTTGCACCCGACATTCGACTCGGGCAAGTTTGGTGAAGGCGTTCAGGTCTATTTCGAAAGCATTGAATCAGCCTTTGACGATATTGTTCCCGGCGTTGAGAAGCGTGTGGTCTGGCAGGAGGGTTTCAAGGAGCAGCGCACACCTTATTCTGTGCTCTATATCCATGGATTTTCTGCAAGTTCCGAAGAAATCCGTCCGGTGCCTGATCTGGTCGCCGACGCGCTTAGGGCCAACCTTGTTTACACACGCTTGCAAGGTCACGGTCGCGATGGATCTGCTATGGCGGAAGGTACGGCCACAGGATGGATGCAGGACACTGCCGAAGGGTTGGCTGCGGCACGGGCTGTCGGGGACAAGGTGATTGTCATCTCAACCTCGACCGGTGGTACTTTGGCAGCGGCTGCAGCGCTTGACGCGGAGCTTAGCAAAGATGTTGCTGCAATGGTCTTTGTGTCACCGAATTTCGGCGTGAATACCGCCGCGGCTTGGGTGCCATCGCTGCCTTGGGCCCGGGATTGGTTGCCGATCCTGATGGGGCCAGAGCGTGATGTGTCCGGACCGGATCCAGAGAAGAACACGTATTGGTCCGCCGTCTATCCCTGGGAAGCCGTCGTTCCGATGTCCGTTCTGGTTGATGTAGTCTATGCGCAAGATTTTTCTAAAGCTCTGGTGCCAGCCTTGTTTTGGTTTTCGGATGATGATCAGGTTGTGCGCCCCGACAAGACACATAAAGTCGCCGAGGCTTGGGGCGCCCCTGCCACGGTTCATTTGGTGACGATGGGGCCGGGGGACGATCCTGCGTCGCATGTCATTGCCGGGCGACTGATGTCGCCGGGGCAGACCGATGCCGCCGTTGCGGGTATCCTGACTTGGTTGAAAGAACGCGGGATAGAGTAAAACCCGACCGGAATTGAGGAGGCTGAATGCGAAAGCCGGGCAGCATGTGGAGTCTGGAAACCTTGGGTCGCGTGCGCTTGTCCCGGCATTTCTTCATGCGCGATTTTCTGTATTCGGAGATTGGCAATTTCCATCAAAAGCAGAACATCCCCGACAATCCGGACCTGGCGATTGAGACGGGGCGTGCGTTTTGCGAAACACTGCTGGACCCGTTGGAGGAAACCTTTGGTCGTATCGCCGTGCGATCGGGGTACAGGTCGCCGTCGTTGAACCGGTTCGGCAATGAAAACCGGCTGAACTGCGCCCGCAATGACAACCCGCTGGAATGCCATATCTGGGATCGCGGCGAAGGCGATGCGCGGATAGCAGGAGCTTCTATCGTCATTCCCTGGTTTGCGGATCAATACGCGCAAGGGCGGGACTGGCGGGATCTGGCGTGGTGGATGCACGATCACCTGACCTATTCCGAGATCTGGTTTTTCCCGAAGCTTTGCGCATTCAATTTGGTGTGGCGGCCCAAGCCGCTACGCAGGATTGACAGCTATATCGACCCGCGGGGCTGCTTGTTGAAGCCAGGGGCCGACCCCGATGAAGACAGATCCAAACGGCAACTCCGGTACAAGGACTTCCCTGCGTTTCGTGCAATCGCCTATCCATGAAGTTTCCCTTGCCCGACTGCGGCAAACATTTCATCCTGACAGAAAAGGGAAGGGCTCGGAAAACCGAGTAAATGGAGGCCCCGCGTGATCGAGCCGCTGGTGTTCTTGCCTGGGTTGATGTGTGATGCCCGATTGTTTCGCCCTCAGTTCGAGCTGTTGTCGCGTGCGCGGTCTGTGACAGTCGCACCTGTGTCTGGCGGCGAGCGGATCGAAGAAATCGCCTCGGGGTTGCTTGATCAACTACCACATCGTTTTGCCCTGGCCGGGCACAGTATGGGTGGCGTGGTGGCTTTGGAGTTGGTTCGCAGGGCATCCGAGCGGATTTCCCGCCTGTGTCTTATGGCCACTGATGCGCAGGCCGATACGCCGCAAATGGCGGCCAGTCGGGAAGATTTGATCATTGGTGCGCAAGGCGGTCGTCTGGAAGAGATGATGCGCAAACTTGTAGGATCCGACGCCTTGGCGCCGGGGCCTCGGCGCATCCCCATTCTGAACGATCTTTTGGCGATGGCAGAGGGGCTGGGGGCCGAAGTGTTCGTGCGCCAGATGCGAGCCCTGCAACGTCGCCCTGATCAGCAAGCGGCATTACGGAAAATCAAGGTGCCCACACTGGTGCTGTGCGGGGCACATGACACTCTTGCACCGGTCAGGCGACATTCATTTATGGCTGATTTGATACCCGAGGCCGAGATGCTTGTTCTTCAAAACGCAGGGCACCTGTTGACCCTTGAAGCGCCTGACCATGTGAACGAAGCCCTGCAAACTTGGCTGAATGCTCAGCTGCGGTTCGACTATGGATAGAGCGCTGCGCGCTCGTCTTTCGTTATCAGCAAGGG
This sequence comes from Ruegeria sp. BHSB064, assembly GCF_059613205.1. NCBI lineage: Bacteria > Pseudomonadati > Pseudomonadota > Alphaproteobacteria > Rhodobacterales > Roseobacteraceae > Ruegeria > Ruegeria sp. BHSB064. Next base: position 21,678 of record NZ_JBXWSB010000006.1, on the reverse strand, counting down.
CGTCACAACTGGTTCGCCGGATTTCGGGTCGAAAAACGGTGTGTTCTTCCAGCGCCCAGACAAACGTGAAGCTGCAACACGGCGTATCAGACCGAAGGCCGCAAACCTGATTTTCTCGTGTTTCTGTTTTCCATCGGGCTGGGGCACAAATCCGCGTGTTGTGACGGGACCCAGGACCGAAACGTCATCGGTGATCCTGCGAACCAGAAACCCGGCAAAGGGAAAACTTGCGCGTGGTGGCGTTGTTGCCAGCGGGGCATTGCAGCAACTGGCGTACCATCGCAGCATCCCGTTGGGGCCAAGCTTCATTGCTGCCAAAAACTGACTGCCGGTAGAGATTTCGATCTCGTCCGGTGCCATCTGAAATATGTCGACAGGTCCGGGGGCTGGGTCAGGTTGCTTGAAATACAGCTGTGCGGCGCGGCAATCGTGGCAAAAACAGGCGACATGCGTCCCTTGCCGTACACCTCTTGCGGAAATGTGGCCCTGCAAATTTCCGCACTGGCAGGAAAAGGCGAGACCGCTATGCGCAGGCTCGCCCATGCTGTTTTACGCGACTTTGTTTGTGTTGGCGGCGCGACGACGCGGCTTGCGGCTGTTTTCATTCATGAAATCAATCACAAGCGGGCGGATGTTGTCACGCCAGCTACGGCCTGCGAAGATGCCGTAATGGCCTGCGCCTGGTTCCACATGGCTTGCCTTCTTGCTGTCAGGCAGGCCAGTGCACAGATCAAGCGCCGCAATACACTGACCGGGGGCTGAAATGTCATCTTTCGCCCCTTCAACCGTTTTCACTGCCACGTTGGTGATCTTGGACATGTCCACCTTGTGACCGGCAACGACAAACTCATTCCGGGCAATCTCGCGGTTCTTGAACACGCGCTCGACGGTCGAAAGATAAAACTCGGCGGTCATATCCATGACGGCAAGATACTCATCATAGAATCGGTTGTGGGCGTCCATATCTGACGCTTCATCCCGGATGACACGTTGGATCTGATCCGAAAATGCCTTGGAATGACGTTCGGCGTTCATCGACATGAACGAGGCAAGCTGCAACAGGCCGGGATAGACCATGCGACCCACGCCTTTGTACTTGAAGCCGACACGCTGGATCATCGTTTCTTCCAACTGACCCATGGTGACGCGCCGCCCAAAATCCGTCACGTCGGTGGGGGTCGCATCCGGGTCGACCGGACCGCCGATCAGGGTCAGTGTGCTGGGTTGCGCTTTGGGTTCCACCTCGGCCAGGTAGGCTGTGGCCGCAAGGGTCAGAGGGGCCGGTTGACAGACTGCAACAACATGCGTGTCAGGACCCAGCTCTTTCATAAAATCGACAAGATAGAGGGTGTAATCCTCGACATCGAACTTGCCCGCAGACACAGGGATATCGCGCGCATTATGCCAGTCGGTGATATAGACTTCACAGTTGACCAGAAGGCTTTTGACGGTCGAACGCAGCAGCGTCGCGTAATGGCCCGACATCGGCGCAACCAGCAGCACCTTACGCGGTTGTTCTTCGCGGCCGTTGACGCGGAAATGGACCAGATCGCCGAATGGGCGTTCCAGAACGGTTGTAATCTCAACCAGATGGTCCTTGCCGTCTTCACAAGTGAAAGTGCGGATCCCCCAATCAGGTTTCACAACCATGCGCTGGAACGTGCGCTCAGTCACCTCACCCCAGGCGGCCATCCAGTTGAAAGCCGGGTTGGGTACCATCGAAAACATCGGGTAAGAGGCCATCGCGCTGGCCGTCGCACCAAGCCATTGGTTGGTGTTGCGCATGGTTTCCATAAGGTCGTAGGTCATCATGTAGCGCATAAATGGGGCCTCCTGAGTGTCAGCCTGAGAGTTCGGACCATTCGTCGCTTTGCCCCCCAGCACCCACGACGTTATTCTGCATAGCAGCGAGGTTAGGGGGGAATTGTTAAAATGACAACTAGCGAAGACCAAATGCCAGACGTATCAGACGAACACATTGAACGCCTTAAAGAAAATATGGAAAAGGTCGAACAGCTCTCGAAGCGTTTGATTGAGGTCATGGCTACTAAAAAGCCGCACACCCCCGCGTTGGATGGCCCGAATCAAGAGCTTTTCGCACGAGCAGCAACGGCGTATTGGGCCGAAGCTTGGCAAAATCCCGCCAAACTGTTGGAACAGCAAATAGAATTCTGGGGAAAGTCTGTTTTGAACTTTGCTGAGGCGCAGCAGGCTTTGACGCAAGGTGAAGTGGAAGACGAAAATCCCACGCCCGGAGACAAGCGTTTCTCGAATCCCTTGTGGGAAACCAATCCCTATTTCCGTCTGATCCGACAGCAATACCAAACCAACGCACAGGCCATCGCACAAGCTGTCGCCTCGGTCGACGATCTGGATACCAAGGACAAGCAGCGCTTGCAGTACTTCTCGCAGCAGATCATCGACATGATGGCCCCCACCAATTTTCTGGCAACAAACCCTGATGCCCTGCAAAAGGCGGTTGAGACCGAAGGCCAATCCTTGATTCAGGGGTTGGAAAACCTTGTTTCAGACCTGGAAGCCAATGATGGCGAGCTGGTTGTAAAGCTTGCAGATGAAAACGCGTTCGAGGTCGGCGGAAACCTGGCAACAACGCCGGGAGACGTTGTGTACCGCAACCGGATGATGGAACTGATCCAGTATAAGCCTGCGACGGAATCCGTATACGAGACGCCGATTGTCCTGTTCCCGCCCTGGATCAACAAGTTCTATATTCTGGACCTGAAAGCGCAAAACAGCCTGATCAAATGGATCACCGATCAAGGGTACACCTTGTTCGTCGTCAGTTGGGTCAATCCTGACGAAAGCTATGCCGAAACAGGCATGGAAGATTACATTCAGGACGGCTTTTTGACGGCAATCGACGTCGCCAAGAAGATCTGCAAGGTCAAGCAAGTCAATGCTGTCGGTTACTGCATCGCGGGCACCACGCTCAGCCTGACTTTGTCGCTGATGAAGCAGCGCGGTGACAAGTCAGTAAAATCGGCCACACTGTTTACGGCGTTGACGGATTTCTCCGATCAGGGTGAGTTCACACCTTTCCTGCAAAACGACTTCATCGATGGTATCGAGCAAGAAGTGAACAAGGAAGGCGTCCTTCGCTCGTGGATCATGGCGCGTACAATGTCGTTCCTTCGGTCACGCGACCTTGTCTACGGACCGGCCATTCGCAGCTATATGATGGGAGAGGTGCCTCCGGCGTTTGATCTGCTGTACTGGAACGGCGATGGCGCGAACCTTCCGGCGAAGATGGCTGTGCAGTATTTGCGTGGCCTGTGCCAGCGCAATGAATTCGCAACGGACGGTTTTGAATTGATGGGCCACAAGCTGACGTTAAGCGACGTAGACGTGCCCCTGATGGCCATCACCTGCGAAACCGATCATATAGCTGCCTGGAAAGACTGTTATCGCGGTGTCCAAAAAATGGGTTCGCGGTCGAAGACTTTCGTGGTTTCAGAGTCGGGCCATATCGCCGGTATTGTGAACCCACCCAGCAAGAAGAAATATGGGCACTACACCAATCCGGACCTGAAAGCGGATTCTGATGCCTGGCTGAAAGAAGCAGATTTCCATCAAGGATCGTGGTGGCCCATGTGGGACGCCTGGCTGAAGAAGCGGTCCGGCAAACAAGTGTCGGCACGCGATGCAGGCGATTCGGACCATCCAAGCCTTGCGCCCGCTCCGGGGACCTATGTTTTGGCAAATCCAAACGCCTGATTTCATTTTGAAACTAAATTTTTTCTGCGCTGCAGCAAGAAAAAACTTGCAATGCTGCGGCGCAGCAATCATATTGTCCTCAAGCTGATGAAGCCCGGGGTGGGCCCGGACCGGCTAAAAGGATTAGGACAATGGCAAAGACCCAAGACTTTAGCGCGATCATGAAAGACATGATGGGCGCATTCCCGGTGGACACCACCGCAATGGAAGACGCATTCAAATCGACCGCTTCGCTGAACGAAAAGCTGTCGGGTGTTGCTCTGGAAGCTGCCGGTAAGTCGGCTGAGATCTCGAACAAATGGACCAAAGAAACTTTGGCCAAACTGGCCGAGATGTCGAAAGCAAAGGCAGAGCCTGCTGATTACGCAAAAGCAGCAACCGATTTTGCAAGCGCGTCGGCTGAAGTTGCAGCTGAAAACCTGGCTGCTTTCGCTGAAATCGCGAAGAAAGTTCAGACCGAAACCGTCGAGCTGCTGATGGCTGCTGGTAAAGACGCTGCAGAAGAAGCAACTGCTGCTGTCAAAAAAGCAACCAACGACGTGACCACTGCTGCTAAGAAAGCCGCAGCGGCCAAGTAAGAACGTCCGCGAAGCGCACCCAATCCTCCCATACGGTGCAATCGCGTCGGGCAGGTCCATTGACCTGCCCTTTCTTTTTGTGCTGCAGTCGCATAACCTGTGCTGCAACGCATCATCCTTGGGGAGGGTACCCGGTGTCGGACCAAGAAAAACCGCTGCTGATCAAGCGCTATGCCAGCCGTCGGCTGTATAACACCGAGACCAGCGACTACGTGACGCTCGAAGATATTGCGGGGTTTATCCGCGACGGGCGTGAGGTGCAGATCATCGATCTGAAAACCGGGGATGACCTGACGCGTCAGTATCTACTGCAAATCATCGCTGAACATGAAAGCCGTGGCGAAAATGTGCTGCCGGTGAACGTGCTGAACGATCTGGTCCGCAGCTACATGGTGCCGGGTGGGGGCATGATGCCGCAATTCCTGCAAAGCTCATTCGAGATGCTGCGCGAAAGCCAAAGCAAGATGATGGAGAACATGAACGCCATGAACCCGATGTCTCAGATGCCGGGTTTCGACGCGCTGCAAGCGCAGCAACAGGCGTTCTTGAAAGCCATGACCGGAGGGTTGTCCAGCGGATGGTCTTCGCCGGACACTGAAGAAGAAAAGGCAGAACCCAAAGAAGATCTGGATGATATCAAGAAACAGCTGGCAGAGCTTCAGCAGAAGCTATCCAAACTGAACTGATATCGAAAAGAAAAGGCCCGCCGTTAAGCGGGCCTGTTTTTTCAGGTGCCATAGACAGGCATCGGGCCGGTCACTTCACCTACCGAAGCCAGCAAAATATCCGCGATCACGTCCAGCTCCTCGCGCGTCAGACGCACAGGCAGGCGGACGTCACAGGCTTTCATCAGCATGTCGCGCGTTTGCGGCAGTTCAAATGTTTCAGGAAGAAACTGCCAGTTCCAGAAAGCGCGGGCATTGTCCTCGCTCAGACCAAAGACCTGAACTTTTACGCCGCGAGCCTCGGATGCGGCCGCAAAAGCGCGAATCTCATCCTCGTGCATCCCAACCAGATTGAACTGGATCGAGTCCGGTGCGCGCCGTTCGGGTGCCAGCGGGGCAGGAACATCGATATAGGGTGAGGTGTTCAGACGCTCGGCTACATAGTCGTGGTTCGCAAGACCGTCGCGCACACGACGCGCAAGTTCAGGGATCTGAGGGCGGATTACCGCGGCGCTCAGATTGCTGAGACGCAAGTTATACAGCGGCAGTTTGTTCTGCCAGCGCGCAAACGCCTCTTCCAATTCAGGCGAGTTATCGCCGTGCGGGGTTTTGTGCTTCTTCCAGTTATGTTCATACGCGCCAGACGTGATGACAGCGCGGGCCACCAGATCGGCATCGTCTGTGACCAGAATGCCGCCTTCGCCGGCGTTGATCATCTTGTAGGACTGGAACGAGAAACAGCCGACCTTGCCAATAGTGCCAATATTGCGACCGTGCCACGTGGTGCCCAGCGAATGCGCAGCGTCTTCGATCACCGGAATGTCGCGCGCGTCGCACAGCTCCATAATGGCATCCATATCCGACGTATGTCCGCGCATATGGCTGATGATCACGGCTTGAACATTGCCGAGCTTGGCTTCGAAATCGGCCATGTCGATGCGATAGTTTTCGCCCACTTCGCAAAGCACCGGAATGCAATCTGCGTGCACGACAGATGACGGCACTGCTGCAAACGTAAACCCGGGGATCAGAACGCGCGCGTCACGGGGCAAATCCAGCGCCTTGAGCGACAGGAACAGAGCGGCCGAGCAGGACGATACTGCAAGCGCGTATTTCGAGCCCAGCAATTCCGCGAACTCGGCTTCCAGCAAGGCCACCGGGGCATCTTGCGGCGCGGTATAGCGGAACAGATCGCCTGATTGCATCAAGGCATCGATGGCTTCGCGGGCTGCTGCTGGGATGGGTTCGGCGTCATGGACGTTTGGTGGAAGCGTCATATTTGGATTTCCCGAATTCTATCTTTGGGAAAGATAAAGGTAATCACATGGCAATCCAAGCCCTCAATCAAAGGGTTGGCGAAAATTCACCAATCTGTCGTAATTTACGTGGATCAGACCCCAAGCCGGTCGCGCAGCGCGAACCAGCTCATCGCAAGCACCAGCAGCGGGTTGCGCAGCGCGGGACCGCCGGGGAAGGGCAGCGCAGGCACGCGCGCCATTGTGTCGAACCCTTCAGCCTGTCCTTGAATAGCCAGCGCCATCAGCTGCCCGGCGTGGGTCGCGGTGCCGACTCCATGACCGGAATAGCCCGAAGCGGACAGGATATTTGGCGCGACGCGGGCCAAATAGGGCATCCGCCGCATTGTGATGGCCAAGGTTCCACCCCACGCATAGTCGATTTTGACGTCACGCAGGTGGGGAAAAATCTCGGTCATGGGTTTGCGGACTTTGGCGGCAATGTCCGAAGGGAAACGGTAGCCATAGCTTTCGCCGCCCCCAAACAACAGTCGACCATCCGCACTCAGGCGGAAGTAATTCACAACAAACTTGGTGTCAGCAACCGCGACATCCTGTGTCAGAACCCGCGCTACGTCGCTGCCCAATGGTTCGGTAGCAGCAATGAAGTTGTTGATGGGCATGACCCGAGAGGCAACAGAGCGGTTGAGGTCGCCCAGATAGCCGTTGCAGGCCAGAATCACATGCTCGGCCCGAACAGCCCCTTCAGACGTTCGGATCACCGCAGGCTGTGCTTCACCAACCCCTGTGACCTCGGTGCTTTCAAAAATCCGTACGCCCGCTTTCGCCGCTGCTTGTGCCAATCCCAATGCAAAATTCAACGGATGCAAATGCGCCGCACCCATATCCAAATAGCCACCTTCGTAAGCCGGGGATGGGCAGAGTGCACGGCCAGCGTTTTCGTCCAACAGCTCAATCTGATCATAGCCATACCGGCCAGACAGATGACCGGCGTGGTCGTGCAGTTCTTTCTGCTCTGAGGTGCTTAGGCCCAAAACCGCGACACCGGGTTTCAGATCACACGCGATATTGTGCTTGGCGATCAGGGTTTTAACCAGATCCTTGGCGTCTTCGGCCAGATCCCACAGTTTGGCGGCGTCATCGTCACCAACAAGGCGTTCAAGGTCCTCCTGATCCATCCGCTGTGCGCTGCCCAGCTGACCACCGTTGCGACCCGAGGCGCCAAAGCCGACGCGGTGGGCCTCAAGCAATACGACGTCGAACCCAGCTTCGGCCAGATGCAATGCTGCGGACAGGCCGGTATAACCACCGCCCACAACGCACACATCCGCCTTGATCTCTCCTGACAGCGCGGGAAAACGATCCATCGGGTTCGCCGTCGCAGCGTACCAACTGGCAGGGTATTCGCCCTTGCGGTCATTCGAATAAAGCAGGTTCACGACGCGGCTCAGACGTTGACCAGAAGATGCTCGCGTTCCCACGGAGAGATGACCTGCAGGAACTCTTCGTACTCGGCCCGTTTTACAATGCCATAGACGCGGGCAAATTCGGGTCCAAGAACCTCGTGCAAGGCAGTGGCCCCGTCAAACAGATCCAGCGCTTCCCCCATGATCTGCGGAATATCTCCTTCGCCTTCATACGCGTCGCCATAGAATTGGCGACGGGGGCGTTCTTGTTCGACCAGGCCCAGATAGCCGCAGGCAAGCGACAAGGCGATGCCAAGATATGGGTTGCAGTCCATCCCTGCGATGCGGTTTTCGACACGGCGCGCCGCAGGGCCGGACAGGGGTACGCGGATTCCGGTTGTTCGGTTGTCGCGGGCCCATTCCAGATTGATTGGCGCGGCGTGGTCTTTCACATAGCGTCGGTAGGAATTCACGTAAGGCGCCATCACCGCCAGCCCGGCGGGCAAGTGGTTCTGCAAGCCCGCGATGAAGTGGTAAAACGCGTCCGTCTCACCGCCCTGCGGACCGGAGAAGATGTTCTCCCCCGTTTCCATGTCGATGATCGAATGATGGATGTGCATAGCCGATCCGGGTTCGTCCTCGATCGGTTTGGCCATGAAGGTCGCAAAACAGTTGTGGCGCAGCGCGGCTTCTCGGATCAGGCGTTTGAAATAGAACACCTCATCCGCCAGCTTGATCGGGTTGCCGTGGCGCAGGTTGATCTCCAACTGCCCGGCACCGCCTTCCTGCGTGATGCCGTCGATCTCGAACCCCTGATGCTCGGCGAAATCATAGATGTCGTCGATCACCGGGCCGAACTCATCCACCGCTGTCATGGAATAAGCCTGTCGCGCCGCAGCAGGGCGACCAGAACGTCCCATCATCGGCTTGATGCCCTGTGCCGGGTCGACATTGGGGGCCACGAGGAAGAATTCCATCTCGGGCGCGACAACAGGTTTCCAGCCCTTGTCGTGATAAAGCTGCACAACACGCTTCAGAACGTTGCGCGGGCTGTACGGGATGGGATTGTCTTCCCGGTCATAGGCGTCGTGGATCACCTGCAACGTCCAGTCTCCGGTCCAGGGCGCGGCGGAGGTGGTCGAGAAATCGGGCTTCAGGATCATATCCCGTTCGATAAAGCCGTCTTCACCCGCAGCTTCACCCCAGCCACCGGTGATGGTCTGGTAGAATATGCTGTCGGGCAGGTGGAAATACGACTGCTTTGCAAACTTTGAGGCAGGCACCGCCTTGCCCCGCGCAATACCGGGCAGGTCCGAGATGATGCATTCAACCTCGTCCAGCCTTTGTCCATGGAAATACGCTTTGGCGGCGTCCGGCAGTTTATCAGTCCAATCAGCCATCAGGCTCTCTCTTTCTTTAGAAACTCGGCCATCTGGCGCGCGATTCTGGCATTGTCATCAGGTGCAGTTTCACGGTTTGCGGCGGCTTGCATCAGGTCGTCGGGAACCACGCCTTTGCCGCGTGTTCGCATCAGGCCCGAAACAAAGCCGTTGGAAAACTCTGGATGCGCCTGAACGGTCCAGATCGTGTCCCCATAGGCCAGCATTGCGTTTTCACAGAATGCATTCCGCCCCAGAACACGCGCCTGTTCAGGAAGGTCTACAACCTGATCCTGATGCCAGGCATTCAGCCAGACCTTATCCCCGTTATAGTCGTATTCGGTGCGCCCTACGGCCCATCCGCCCGAGAACTTTTCGACCTTGCCGCCGAGGGCCTGTGCGATGATCTGGTGACCAAAACACACACCAATAAGGGGTTTGCCGCTTCGGTGGATCTCTCGGACCAGCGCTTCCAGCGGTGCAATCCATGGCAGGTCTTCATAAGCGCCATGACGCGAACCGGTGATGACCCAACCGTCTGCGTCATCAGCCCCATTCGGGAAAATGCCGTCTACAACGGCGAAGGTTTCGAAATCAAACCCGTGTCCATCAAGAAGTTTGGGAAACAGAGCATCGTAATCCCCGAATTCACCCTGCAGCACATCGGGGGTGTGGCCGGTTTGTAATATGCCGATTTTCATGTGTCACCAAATTTGATCAAATTCATTCTAGCCGAGTCCGCGCAAGGCGGCAAGAGGGTCAAACCGCCTCAAGATAGCTCAGCCAGTGCGCCTCTGGTGGGATACCCGAAAACCGTCTGACTTCCTGCCGTTTGGTCATGGCCAGATACTGGATCAGATCGGCAGGGAACAGGCGCGCGATCATGGGGTCTGCTTCAAACCGGTCTATTGCCGTTGACCAGTCTGGCATCAACTGCGGCAAGTCTGGCAGATCATAGGCGTTTCCGGAAATCGGAGCAGGCGGTTGCAACCCGTCTTCGATACCAACCAGTGCTGCACCCAGAACTGCAGTCAGCATGAGGTAGGGGTTGATGTCCCCACCTGCGACGCGGTGCTCGATACGGCGCGCGGATGGGTTGCCACCCGGAATGCGAATGGCGGCGGTTCTGTTCTCGTAGGCCCAGCACGCCCCCGTCGGCGCATGTGCGCCCGGCACCAGCCGGGTGTAAGAGTTGCCGTGCGGTGCAAAGATCAGTGTACTTCCCGGCATGGCCGCGACACAGCCTGCAACGGCAGACTTCAGAACCTGAGTGCCTTCTGATCCGCCGTTGTCAAACACGTTGCGCCCGTCTTGATCCAGAACCGAGAAATGCACATGCATCCCGTTGCCTGCATCATCGGCATAGGGTTTCGACATGAAGGTCGCCGCAAATCCATGTTTGCGGGCCAGCCCGCGCGTCAACGCCTTGAAAAGCCATGTATCGTCTGCGCAGCGCATAGCGCCCTGATGGTTCAGGTTGATCTCAAACTGGCCGATACCGCTTTCCGAGATGGCCGTCTGCGCAGGGATGTCCATGTCGGCGCAGCCATCGTACAGGTCGGTGAAAAAATCCTCGAACGCGTCCATTTCAGCGACCGACAGAACGGCCTCGTCCGACATGCGACGTCCGGTGATCGGGTTCACCGGAGGTTGCGGTTGCGGGCCAGAGGCATCGACCAGAGTAAACTCCAGTTCAGTTGCCGCCATGACTGACCAGCCGCGTTGCGCGTAGCGGTCCAGTGTCGCTGACAAAGCGTGGCGTGGATCTCCGGCAAATGGTGCGCCTTCGTCATTGTAAAGGCTCATTGGCACCAGGGCTGATTCACTCTCAAGCCACGGCACAGGAACCGCGCCGCGCTCGGTCGGACGCAACACGCCATCAGCATCACCGGTTTCAAAGACAAGCGGGCTGCCGTCGATATCAGCGCCCCAAAGATCGACGTTCAATGCCGAGAATGGCATTCGAACTGCACCTTTGTCCAATTTGTCTGCATAAGCAGGGGGAACGCGCTTGCCACGCATCTGGCCATTCAGGTCACATGCGGCGACGCGAAAATTGTGCAGGGCGCTCAGGTCCATTGGGGGCTCCGTCGGTGCTGGTTCCCCGTGATGTACTTCAATGAACCTGTTTTGTCACCAAATTTGATCAAATTTTAGATCAGGAGACCAAGGCAAGGCCCCGCGCCGGTGTGATCCGGCGCGGGGTAATGCTATTTACGCAAAACTAACGCCGTTCTCTTCCATCGGCAGTTGCGCAATATGAACGCCTGACAAAGCGTGGATCGCGTTGGCCAGCGCAGGTGCCGAAGGCGGTGTGCCAGGTTCGCCAACACCGGTCGGCGCCTCGGCGGACGGCATGATATGCACGTCGATCGCGGCAATGTCGCCAATCCGTAGCGGCTCATAGTCAGGGAAATTAAACTGATCTACCGCACCGCTGGTCAGAGTGATCTGGTCGCGCATCACATGGCCAATGCCATAGCCAATGCCGCCTTCCATCTGGGCGCGCACAGTATCGGGGTTCACGGCAATACCGCAATCCACGGCGCAAGTGACCTTTTCGATCTTGATGCCGCTTTCCGGATCGCCCGAAACCTCGACCACTTCAGCCGCGTAAGACCCAAAGGACTTGTGAACCGCAATACCCAATGCCCGGCCTTCAGCAGGGTTCCCCCAGCCAGCCTTTTCAGCAGCCAGTTTCAAAACGGCTGCCTTGCGCTGTTGGTCTGGATTGCTGCTGTCGGACAAATGGGCCAGGCGGAACTCCACTGGATCACGCCCCGCGCTCTGCGCGGCAAGATCCATCATGGTTTCCATGACATAGGCTGTGTGGGTGTGTCCCACAGACCGCCACCACAGAACCGAGGTTGCTTTTGGTGTATCCGTCAACCCCAATGCCATACCGGGAATTGCATAGGGGCTGTCCGCGATGCCTTCGATCGAGCTGTGATCGATGCCGTCATGAACCAATACCGCTTCGAAGGCCGTCCCTTTCATGATGGACTGGCCTGCAACCTGGTGCTGCCACCCGACGATGTTGCCTTGACCGTCCAGCCCAATCCGAACCTTGTGGCCGAACGCCGGGCGGTAATAGCCGCTACGGATGTCATCTTCGCGTGTCCAAACCAGCTTGACCGGACGCGTGCGATCAGTGACTGCAAAGGCCAAAGCCGCCTCGACCTGATAATCTGCGTCCGGTGTTGCACGGCGCCCGAAAGATCCACCGGCCAACAAGGTGTTGATCTGGATTTTCTCGGGCGGCAGTTCGAAGATGGCTGCCAGTGCGAAGTGCACAAGCGTCGGGATCTGCGCTGCATCGTGCAGCACAATCGTACCGTCCTCTGCCTGTTCGATGGTGCAGTTCATCGGTTCCATCGGTGCATGCGCCAGCAGCGGGAAGTAGAACGTTTTCTCCAGAACCGTGTCGGCACCGTCGATCTTTGCGGCAACTTCGGTCGCGTCCGCTCCGTTGACGTTGTACTGGGGCGCGGCGTCCAAAGCGGCGCGGATCTCTTCCTCAATTTGCTGAGAACTGCGGGTTTCGGCAGCGGAAAGATCCCATTCAACCTCAAGCGCTTCGCGGGCCTGAATGGCCGCCCAGGTGTTTTCGGCATAGACAGCTACACCGGCCTGGTTCGGCAGGGTCGCTGCGTTAATGAAGCCTTTCACTTGCTTTGAACCGCTGTCGTCAAAACTCTTGACCGTTCCACCGCGTGCGTCAGGGCGTTTGATCATTGCAACCATTTGGTTGGGCAGGTGCAGGTCCATGCCATAAATGGCCTGACCGTTGCCTTTGATTGCCGAATCCTTACGGCGTACGGCTTCGTTGCCGATCAGGCGAAACTCTGACGGATCTTTCAATCGCGGTTCGGCCGGGGCTTCGAGCTGTGCAGCCGCTGCAAGGAATTCAGCGATCGGTGCCGACGTGTCGCCTGCTTTAACAATACCCTCTTCGATGGTCACGCCCGACGCATCCACGCCCCACGCCTGAGCGGCAGCGTTGATCAGCATCTCACGCGCAGCAGCACCGGCCTGACGGTATTGTTGCCACGAGTTTGCGATGGCGGTCGACCCGCCTGTGCCTTGTGCCTGACCGAACGCCAGGTTGGCGTAGACCTGCGCATTGGACGGCGCAAATTCATACGCGATCTGGTCCATACGCAAGCCGATTTCCTCGGCAATCAAAGTGGGCAGGCCGGTCGCCGGACCTTGGCCCATCTCAAAGTGCTTAACGATTGCGGTTACTGTGCCATCGGCATCAATTTTCACGAACGGATTGAACTGAGCGCTTTCCGCTGTTGCGGCAGCAAGCGTGCCATCGGGGCGGGCGCCAACCAGCAGGACGGCGCCAGCAGCGGCGGCACCTTTCAGAAATCCACGGCGGGAAGTGTTGATGGTCATGAATCAGGCCTCCAGGATTTCGGACGCGCGCTGGATACCGGCGCGGATGCGTTGATAGGTTGCACAACGGCACGCGTTGCCGGCCATATAGTCGTCGATTTCTTCCGCCGAGGGCTTGGGGTTTTCCGAAAGCAGCCCTACCGCCGACATCACCTGACCCGATTGGCAATAGCCACATTGAACCACGTCCAGCTCGACCCACGCCTGTTGAACAGCAGCACCGATCTTGTCGTCGCCGACCGCTTCGATTGTGGTGATTTCGGCGTCTTCGACATCTTCGATGTAAGTCTGGCACGAGCGGACAGGCTCGCCATTCAAATGCACGGTGCACGCGCCGCATGACGCTACGCCGCATCCGAATTTGGTTCCGGTCAGCTTCAACTCATCCCGGATCACCCACAGCAAGGGCGTGCCGGGTTCGGCATCAACCTCATGGGTCTTGCCGTTTAGTTTCAAAGTTAAGGACATTGGGGACTCTCCTGTTCGGGCTGGTTTCCAAAGTGGTAAACTGGCGGGTTTACTAGTGCCACAGATCTGCGCGCTTGTAAACTCTTGCGTTTACCTAGGATTTGACCGTTGCCCGTCAATGGGTCTATAGCTCTGATATGAACGAATGCAGCACGCCGAATGCGTCCAAGTACGCACAGATCATCGAAGCTGCCGTGGCCGAATTCCAGGAAAAGGGTTTTGCTGCGGCCAGCATGGATCGAATTTCGGCTCAGGCAGAAGTGTCCAAGCGCACGCTGTACAAGTATTTCGAAAGTAAAGATAATCTGTTTCGCTCTATCGTTGTTGAGCTATCCAGCCGTTTTGCCGAAGTGCTGGAAATCCGGTACGAAAAAGGCCGCGATATTCGCGAGCAATTGACTGAACTGGCCTGGGCCGAGGGACGGATTCTGATGCATCCCGACGTGATCGCCATGGCACGGATGGTGGTCAGCGAAACTTTGCGCAACCCCGAGCTTGCGGCGAAGGTTCAAGGGAAACTGGACAAGACCCAGACCTTTATTGCGATGCTGAAAGATGCAGCCGAGGACGGGCAGTTGCAGGTTGATGATCCCGAACGCGCGGGAATCGAGTTTGTCGGTCTGATCAAGGCGCGGGCTTTTTGGCCGCTGATGTTCACGGGGGGAACGCTTAGCGAATCGGAAATGGCGCAAACGATCGAAAACAGTGTTGAGATGATGATCAGCAGGTACGGCGTTTCTTCTGCTTCAAGCGGTGATTGATCCAGCGCTTTTAGCGGGGATCGGGGAGATTCTGCTCGTAAAAGTGTTTCGGCATAACACGGCCCATCTTGAGGGCTTGTGTTGCGATACAGTTTTTTTAACCCAATGTGCCTGCCACAAAGTCGTGCGCCAGCAGCGATGCGGCTATAGGTTTTCCAGCAGTTTGAGGCATTTTCGAGCGATAGGGTTCTGTTGCCCGTAGCGGGTCAGCCTGGCATAAATAATGGTCTCTCTGGAATACCAGTCATCGGGCATTTCAACCAGATCACCACGGTCCAGATAGGCATCGACAAAGCTACGCCACCCAAGGCCAAGCCCCTCGCCGGACGCGGCGGCTTCCAACAAATAGACATAGCTGTCGAACTCTTCCGAAATCGGCCAATTGGCATAGCCGGGATGCGCGCTTTGCCAGTCGGACCAGTCCATCCATCCATAGTTTTCCTTTTGAAGCTTCAAAAGCGGCGGCGGGTCGCACTTGCCCTGCAATGCGTCTTTCGCTCTGTCAACATTTTCGGGCGTTCCGATGGGCTTGATTTCTTCCTTGCACACGACGACATGTTCGTGTTCGGGCGGCGAAGCGGAGTATTCAAAAACGATATCACCGCCTGTCTCAACAGCTGCCTGAACCAGATTGTAAGCCGACGTCATGAATCGCAGCTCGACATTACGACCCAGCGCCTGCCGGAGTTTTCCAAAGCGGGGCATGAGCAACAGATGCGATACCGAATGCGAACACACCAATGTGACCCGATTCTCGACGCGCTCAAGATCCCGAACCGCGTTCTGTAATGCGTCAAATCCCTGAACGACTCCGGCATAGAACAAGCTTCCTTTAGCCGTCAGGCAAATCGGCGTTCTGTCCCGGTGAAAAAGATCCGCCCCAAAACGAATTTCCAGATTGCGGATGTGACGGCTGATTGCAGGCTGTGAGGTGTTAAGCTCTTCGGCTGCACGCGCAAACCCCTGCAATCGCGCAACTGCTTCAAACGCGATCAGAGAGCTTGTGGATGGCAGATTATACATGCGCGACGTCATATCAATTCCGATATGAGGACAAGCACAAAAAAGCAATAGGAAAATCAGACGAAACAGGTCTAACTCTCGACCTGAATATTCCAATGGAAAAGAAGAGCGATGAACACTTACGTAAAGCCGCCCAAGTGGGAAAACCCCAAGGTTAAACTGTTCCCGCATCAGGTAGGCTTCACTTGCCCTCCGCATGACTTTGACGCAGCCCCGTCGGACTTCCTGCGCATGGCTCCGCGCAGTGTCGGTGTTCACGGGCGCATGCTTCACGTGCCGGATTACGCGCATCGCCTGGACCAGCGCAAAAAGAACTTCGGTCTGCTGGAAGAATTCATGGAATGTATGGCCAATAACGGCGCTGATGTCTGCGGGCAGGTCGGTTCGAACTGGGTGCACGCCAGTGGCCTGGGTGTCGAGGGCATCCGCCAACATATCGAAATGCTGAGCGACAAGTACGAAACACCGTTTCACATGTCGGGCTATTCGATGGTCGAGGCGCTGCGGGATCAAAATGTCGAAAAGGTTGCGCTGAACGCCTGCTATCACAGGGACACTTGGTATCAAGGTACGGTGGGTTTCCTGAAAGAGGCCGGGTTTGACGTTGTCTGGGCCGGTAACTTCTTTGATCAGGGTTGGTTCGACAGTCAGGAAGCGGTCGATGATTGCATTTGGTGTTTTGACGAAGAGCTGATTTACAAGTCCTTCGATTATACCGCCGACAAAGCCCCCAACGTGGACGCCTATCTGATCAACGGGATGAGCAATTACCGCCGTCCGTCCGACGGAATTGCGCAACGTCCGGTTCACTACGAAGTCGAGCTGGAGGAACGCCTTGGCAAGCCGGTCATCGGCCACGACACCGCGCTCTACTGGCGCATCTTCAAAACCCTGGGCCTGGCCCCGGAAACCCAGCAGGGCAGCCTGCTCTCCTCACTGAAAGACTGAAGCGAATGCACAAGATTGTAGCACTTTGGGGGATTCCCCGCTCCACCTCGACCGCGTTTGAATGGATGATGCGCCAGCGTGGCGATCTGGATTGCCTGCATGAACCTTTCGGCGAAGCCTGGTATCAGGGAGAAGACCCAATGTGGCCGCGCTTCAAAGAGGGTGAGGTCACGACCCCCGGCCTTACCCTGGAAAGCGTGTGGGCGGATATCAAGGCGCGTGCCGAAAAAGGCCCGGTCTTCATCAAAGACTTCCCTCATTATATCAACCACATGTGGGATCCTGAGTTTCTGTCGCATTTCACCCACGCGTTCCTGATCCGCGACCCGGCCAAGACAATTTCGTCCATGTACAACAAATGGCCGGATTTCGATGAGCTTGAGGTTGGATTCCCCGAGCAGCGCGCGCTGTTCGACCTGCTGACTGCTCTGAACGGCGGCACGACACCTCCGGTCGTCGACAGTGATGATTTGCTGGAAAACCCGCATGACATGACCAAGGCTTTCTGTGAATCCGTTGGTATTCCCTTCATCCCAGAGGCGCTGACCTGGGAAGCGGGCGGCGACCCGTCCGAGCACAGTTGGTGGGATGGCGGCTCTTTCCATGCCAATCTGGCTCAATCCACCGGCCTGACACCGCAGAAACGTAAATATATCGAAGTGGCTGATGCTCCGGAACGTGTGCGTCGCGTCCATCGTCGGATGAAGCCCCACTATGATCATCTGTACAAGCACCGCATCCGCGTGTTGGAAACCGTCTGAAAGTCTCTGGAAAATGAACAAGCAAGTGAAAACTGAGGCGGCGCCGCGTATTGCCAAAGTCATGCCTTATGGTCCGATCCCCGAGCTTTATGTTTCGTATGACTCGGCTGCGAAACTGAAGGTTGAGGCGGCGGATCTGACCAGCCATGACCTGAGTCCGCGCCAGATCTGCGATCTGGAATTGCTGATGAATGGCGGATTTAACCCTCTGAAAGGATTCCTGACCGAGGCCGATTATGACGGCGTGGTCGAGAATATGCGTCTGGCCGATGGCACGCTCTGGCCGATGCCGATCACGCTGGATGTCAGCGAAGACTTCGCTGAAAGCATCGAACTGGGCCAGGACATCGCCCTGCGCGATCAGGAAGGCGTCATTCTTGCCACCATGACCGTGACCGACCGCTGGACGCCGGACAAAGCGCGCGAGGCCGAGAAGGTGTTCGGCGCTGATGACGATGCACACCCAGCAGTCAACTACCTGCACAACGTGGCTGGCAAGGTCTATCTGGGCGGTCCGGTGACGGGTATTCAGCCGCCGGTGCATTACGATTTTAAAGCACGTCGTGACACGCCAAACGAGCTGCGCGCGTACTTCCGCAAGGTTGGCTGGCAGAAGGTCGTGGCTTTCCAGACCCGCAACCCGCTGCACCGCGCGCATCAGGAACTGACCTTCCGCGCCGCCAAAGAGGCACAGGCCAACCTGCTGATCCACCCTGTGGTCGGTATGACCAAACCGGGCGATGTGGATCACTTCACCCGTGTGCGCTGTTACGAGGCGGTTCTGGACAAGTACCCGGCCTCGACCACCTCGATGAGCCTGCTGAACCTGGCAATGCGCATGGCTGGACCGCGCGAGGCGGTCTGGCACGGACTGATCCGTGCCAATCACGGATGCACGCATTTTATCGTGGGTCGCGATCATGCCGGGCCGGGCAAGAACAGCCAGGGCGAGGACTTTTACGGTCCTTACGACGCGCAAGAGATGTATCGCGCGCATCAGAGCGAGATCGGCTGTGAAATGGTCGATTTCAAGCACATGGTCTATGTGCAGGAACGTGCGCAATACGAGCCGAATGACGAGATCAAAGACAAGGACAAGGTGACGATCCTGAACATCAGCGGAACGGAACTGCGCCGCCGTCTGGCCGAAGGTCTGGAAATCCCTGAATGGTTCAGCTTCCCCGAAGTGGTTGCAGAGCTGCGCAAAACCAAACCACCGCGGGCCGAGCAGGGTTTTACCGTGTTCTTTACCGGCTTCTCAGGCAGCGGAAAATCGACCATCGCCAACGCGCTCATGGTCAAGCTGATGGAAATGGGTGGCCGTCCTGTGACGCTGCTGGACGGGGATCTGGTGCGCAAAAACCTCAGCTCGGAACTGGGTTTCTCGAAAGAGCACCGCGACCTGAACATCCGCCGCATTGGCTATGTCGCCTCCGAGATCACCAAAAACGGCGGTATCGCCATCTGTGCGCCGATCGCCCCTTATGCCACCACCCGTCGGGCAGTGCGTGAGGACATCGAAGCTTTTGGTGCGTTTGTCGAAATCCATGTGGCAACCAGCATCGAGGAATGCGAACGCCGGGACCGCAAGGGTCTGTACAAGCTGGCGCGCGATGGCAAGATCAAAGAGTTCACCGGTATCTCTGACCCCTATGACGTGCCGGAAAACCCGGAGCTGCGCATCGAGACTCAGGGCACGGATGTGGACAACTGCGCCCATCAGGTGATCCTGAAACTGGAGCAGATGGGCCTCATCTCGGGCAGCTGGTGAGAGGACAGGTGATGGATCTGGATGTATTGAAGGCCGCTTTGGTTCCAGTTGCCCGCGAAGCGGGGGCAAAGATCATGGAGGTCTATCAGAAACCCGCCGAGGCTGAATACAAGGGCGATGGCTCTCCGGTCACCGAGGCGGACGCGGCGGCAGAGGCGATCATACTCCCAGCGCTTCACGCCGCCGCCCCGGACATCACCGTGATCTCGGAAGAAAACGCGGCCAGCCATGCGCTGGCCGCCCCCGAGACATTCTTCCTGGTCGATCCGCTGGACGGAACCAAAGAGATTCTGAAACGCGACGGCAAGGGCAGCTTCACAGTGAATATCGCGCTGATCGAAAAGGGCCGTCCGGTGTTTGGCGTTGTGTATGCTCCGGCGCTGGATCGTATGTTTGTTGGTATCGTCGGACATGAGGCCGAAGAAACCAGTGGTGGTGTAACACGCAAAATCAGTGTGCGTAACGTGCCGGAAAGCGGAGCCGTTGCAGTGGCCAGCGCCTCGCACCGGGATGCCGATACCGACGCCTGGCTGAGCGATCATGGGATCGACCAGACCACCTCGATCGGTTCGTCGCTCAAGTTCTGTCTGGTGGCGGCGGGCGAAGCGGACGTCTATCCGCGTTTCGGGCCGACGATGGAATGGGACACCGGCGCCGGCCACGCGGTTCTTGCCGCCGCAGGCGGACGTGTCACCAACCCGGACAAAACCGATTTCATGTTCGGCAAAACGAACTACCGCAACGGCCCATTCGTGGCTTGGGGCGGGCTTGAATGACAAACACGGACCCGAACACACGTTTCGACAAGATTCTGATGGACGGTTTGTGTATCGGCTGCGGTCTGTGCCAATCCGTGCTCGGATCAGAAAAACTGCAAATGGAAAAGGCGCGGGATGGTGAACTGCGCCCCAAGATCCAAGGCGACCTGTCCAAGGCGGATGTCGACCTTGTGTACGACATTTGCCCCGGAACGCGCTGTGAGGCTATTCCGCCCAAAGACGCAAAGGCTGCCCCGTACCATGATCTGGTTTGGGGCCCGTATCACAGCCTGTCGCTTGCCTGGGCGACTGAAGCCAACACCAGATATGAAGGCTCAACAGCCGGTGTGTTGACCGCGCTGGCGCAATACCTCCTGCATTCTGGCCGGGTTTCGTTCATCCTGCATGTCAAAGCCTCGGAGGACGAACCGACCTTTGGAATGGCGACGATTTCCACAACATTGGAAGAGGTGCTGGGCGGGGCAGGGTCTCGGTATGGACCAACAGCGCCGCTGATCGGGTTGGGGGCTGCTTTGGACCGCGAAGAACCTTTTGCTGTTGTGGCAAAGCCCTGTGATCTGAACGCCATACGAAATCTCGCGCACAAGGACGCGCGTGTGAACCGGCTGATCAAATACATGATGGCGATGGTCTGCGGCGGTTTCATGCCGGATCAGGCGATGGGTCGGTTTCTGGCCGAGAACGGGATTGAGCGTGAGCAGGTGACTGCGCTGCGGTACCGCGGACGCGGGTGCCCGGGCCCAACGACGATCACCACCAAAGATGACCGCCGTGACTTTCATTATCTCGATTTCTGGGGAGAAGACGAAAGCGCCTGGTCGCTGCCGTTCAGGTGCAAGGTTTGCCCGGATGGTATCGGTGAGGCCGCAGACATTGCTGCTGCTGATACATGGCCCAAAGCTACGCCAGACCGCGAAGAATCACTGACGGACCCCGGTACCAATTCTATCATCACCCGCTCGCAGCGCGGCGAAGCGCTGTTGCAGGCTGCAATTGCAGATGGGTTCCTGACCGCTGGGGGAGAGGTCGATATCGACTACATGAACAAAACCCAACCCCATCAGGTCACCAAAAAGCGATCCATGTATGCCCGGTTCAAAGGCATGAAACGCGCCGGTCAACTTGTTCCGGCGACGTATGGTTTGCGACTTGAAAAGCTTTCCGATCAAAACTCTGCTGCGGAAAACGCGAAGCAGGAACAAGGGGCATTTGAACGCGCCCGAAGGGTGAGGGACACGGAATAGAGCTTTGCCCAAAGTTCCTGTGGGCGATAGCTTGCGGATTGACTTGATCCAACACAAAACACTTCAGGATATTGGTGGCCGGCCTAAAGTCGCGTCTCTGAGACTGGGCTAATCACAAGGACCGATGGTCAGTGGCTTTCCCTCTGCTGTTCGCGCGTTCTGGATGTGCTAAACCCCAAGGACACTCGAATCGAGGTTCCTGGACAGTTTGCGACAACACAGCGAAATCCAAGGAGCTTGTACGCAAAGAAGTTCAAGGCTGTGTGGAGCTAGCGCTTTGAAAAACAACGCACAACATGCCGCGCGCCTTAGCGTGGCTCCCATGATGGATTGGACAGATCGACATTGTCGATTTTTCCATCGACTGCTCAGCGCCCAGACTTTGCTGTATACCGAGATGGTGACAGCCCCTGCGCTTGTGCGGGGTGGGGCGATGCATCTGCTAGAGTATTCGCCGGATGAGCATCCAGTCGCTTTGCAATTGGGCGGGTCAGATCCGGAAG